>JBOHAW010000237.1:0-6342 GCA_050697975.1 Gaiellaceae bacterium | reverse complement strand
CGCCTGTGCCTTCGCGCGCGCCGCCTCGCCGGGACGCGAGCGCGCGCTCGCGGCGCCCGCCACGCGCAGCGGCGCGTACCGGACCCCGGTCGTCCGCGATCCGTTCACGGTCTCGCTCACCGACAAGATCGAGTTCTGCCTGAGGGCCGAGCAGGCGCTCGCGCACGCCGATGTCACCGTCACGTCGGCCTTCGTGCGCGCGCAGCTCGAGCACAAGGTGCTGCTCACCTCCGACGGCGCCGAGATCGAGCAGGAGCTCGTCGAGACGGGCGGCGGGCTCGACGCCATCGCCGCGCGCGACGGCCTCGTCCAGCTGCGCAGCTACCCGAGCGCGCACGGCGGCTCGAGCGCGCAGGCGGGCTGGGAGTACGTGGAGGCGCTCGGCCTGGAGCGCGAGGCACCGCGGGTGGGCGAGCAGGCGGCCGCGCTCCTGCAAGCCGACCAGTGCCCGGCCGGCCGCACCACCGTCGTGATCGATGCCGAGCAGATGGGCCTGCAGGTGCACGAGTCGGTCGGCCATCCGATCGAGCTCGACCGCGTGTACGGCATGGAGGCCGCGTACGCCGGCACGAGCTTCCTCAAGCCGGGCGACCTCGGCTCTCTGCGCTACGGCTCGGAACGGATGCACGTGACGGCGGACTCGACCACGCCGGGCGGGCTCGGGACGTTCGGGTTCGACGACGAGGGCGTCCCGGCCCTCCGCGAGCCGATCGTCGTCGAGGGTCTGCTCAGCGGCTTCCTCACGTCGCGCGAGACGGCGGCGCGGATCGGCTGCGGGAGCGGCGGATCGATGCGGGCCGACGGGTGGAGCCGCATGCCGCTCGTGCGCATGACGAACCTGCACCTCGAGCCCGGCGAGGGCACCGTCGAGCAGCTGCTCGACGGCTTGGACGAGGGCGTCTACCTCGAGTCGAACAAGAGCTGGTCGATCGACGACAAGCGGCTGAACTTCCAGTTCGGCACCCAGATCGCCTGGGAGATCAGGAACGGGAAGCTCGGCCGGATGCTGCGCGACGCGACCTACACGGGCATCACGCCGGTCTTCTGGGGCTCGCTCGACGCCGTCGCCGGGCCGGAGGCGTGGCTCGTGCACGGCCTCACCAACTGCGGCAAGGGGCAACCCGGCCAGAGCGCGCACGTCTCGCACGGAGCGTCGCCGGCGCGCTTCCGCGACGTCCAGGTCGGCCTGAAGGCGTGAGCGAGTCGCTCGAGATCGCCGAGCGGGCGCTCGCCGCGGCGGCGGGCGACGACGCCGAGGCCGTCGTCCAGACCGAGCGCTCCGGGCTCGCCCGGTTCGCCGGCTCGGAGGTCCACCAGCCGACGCTCGTCGAGAACGCGGCCGTCCAGCTCCGGGTCGTACGAGGCGGGCGCACCGGCTGGGCCGCCACGAACCGCCTCTCCGACGAGGGGCTGGCCGAGCTCGCGCGCCGCGCCGGCGAGGCTGCGTCCAGCGCTCCGGTCGACCCTGACTTCGCGGGGCTCGCCGGACCGGCCCCGCTGCCGGAGGTCGAGGGCTACGACGAGGAAACCGCCGTACTCGACGCCGGGGAGCAGGCGCGCCGGGCCCGCGCGGCGATCGAGGCGGTCGGGGGGCTCGACGTCTACGGCTTCTTCACGAGCGCCGTCACGGAGCTTGCCGTCGCCTCGGCGACCGGACTCCGAGCCGACCAGCGGATGACCGACGCGACCGTCCTCGTCCTCGTGGCCGGAGAGGGGGAGTCGGGCTACGCGGAGGCGACCTCCTGGGCGGCGGCGTCGATCGATCCGGCGGCTGTGGCCGAGGAGGCGGCGGCGAAGGCGGCCCGCACGCGCGGCGCCGAGGAGCTCGAGCCGGGCCGCTACCGCGCCGTGCTCGAGCCGTATGCGCTCGCGGAGCTCATGGACTACTTCGCCTGGGACTCGTTCAACGGGCTCGGCCTCCTCGAGGAGCGCAGCTACCTGACCGGCCGTCTCGGCGAGCGCGTCTTCGACGAGCGAGTGTCGATCGCGGACGATCCGCTCGACCCGCGCGGGCTGCCAAAGGCCTTCGACTTCGAAGGCACGCCGAAGCGGCGCATCGAGCTGATCGAGCAGGGCGTCGCGCGCGGCGTCGTCTGGGACCGGACGACCGCGACCCGTGCGGGGAACGGCCACGCCACGACCGGGCACGCGCCCCAGGTGCCGCTGCGCCCGTACGGGCCCGCCCCCACCGCGCTCTCGGTGGCACCGGGCCAGGCGGAGTCGCTCGACGAGCTCGTCGAGCTGGCGGGCGACGGCGTGTACGTCACCCGGCTCCACTACCTGAGCGTCGTCAACCCTCGCGACGGCGTGATCACGGGGATGACCCGCGACGGCACCTTCCGCATCCGCGAGGGCAAGCTCGCAGAGCCGCTCGTCAATCTCCGCTTCACCGCCTCGGTGCCGCAGCTGCTCGCGGACGTGCCCGGTCTCTCCCGGGACGTCACGCTCGTGAACCGCAGCGACTTCTACGGGGAGCGCTATCCGTACGGCGTGGTCTGCCCGGCGATCGCGAGCGCGTGCCTCACCATCACCGGGAACGGCTCCGGGCCCGGGATCTAGCCCTTGGAGCGTTAGCCCAGGAGGTGGTAGAGCGCGATCGTGTTGGCGAAGAAGACCACGCCGACGGCCACGGTGAGCCGCGTGAGGTTGCGCTCCACGATGTGCGTGCCGCCCTGTGAGGCGGGCGTGTAGCCCATGCCGGCCAGGCCGGTGTCGCGCCCGGAGTGCATGAGCACGAGCCCGAGCAGGGCGAACGAGAGGAGCACCTGGAGGATGGCGAGAACCGGGAGCATCTGCCCCAGGATAGCCGACAGATGTGACTTGTTAGGCTCACTTCGTGCCGGGGGAGGACGCGCGCCTGCGGATCCAGAAGCTGCTCGTGACGGGCGACAACCGCCTCAAGCAGGGCGTCGACCCGGCCAAGGCGCGGGAGAGCTACGAGCAGGCGCTCGCGGTCGCCCTGGAGGCGGGGCTGGAAAGCTCCGTCCGTCCGCTCGTCGAGGTCAGGCTCGCCGACCTCGAGCGGCTCGCTCGAGCAGCTCCTCCACGCGCTCGGCCTGACGCCTGACGTCGTGCTCCGCGGCCGCGGCGCGGGCGGCCCGGTTCGGACTGGGCAATGCCGCCGCGGCCTCGAGCGCCCGGGCGAGCGCGTCCTCGTCCGCCGGATCGACGAGGACGCCGGCCTCGGGCGGGACGAACTCCGGCGGGCCGCCGATGCGCGTCCCCACCACGGACCGCTCGCAGGACATCGCCTCGAGCAGGGCCTGGCCGAACGGCTCGATCAGCGACGGCTGGCAGAGGACGTGTGACGCGGCGAGCCAGCTGGGAACCTCGTCGTGCGGGACGCGTCCGACGACGCGCACGCGCTCCCGGCCCTCCAGCCGCGGCCGCAGCGGCCCGTCGCCGACGAACGTGAGCGTGCCCTCGCCGATCCGCCCGAAGGCACTCGCCAGCCGCACGACGTTCTTCCGCTCGATCAGCGAGCCCACGCAGAGGAAGGCGGTCGGGCCGGCCGGGACCGGCTGCGGCGAGAAGCGCTCGAGGTCGACTCCGCAGTCGATCACCTCGGTCTTCCCCCGCGCCTCCGGGATCTTGGCCTCCAGCTCGCGCCGGAGGTAGTCGGAGACCGCGACGACCGCGGCCGCGCGGCGGACGACGAACCTGGTGGCCGCGCCGAGGCCGGGCAGCCAGCCGACGTTCCGCACGTCACGGCCGTGCGCCGTGACCACGAGCGGTGCGCGTCCGGCCAGCGCCGCGATCAGTCCGGTGGGGACGAGGAAGTGGGCGTAGACGACATCCGGGCGGAAGCTGCGCGCAGCCAGGATCGTGCGCCGCGTGAGCTCGAGGTAACGCCGCTTGCCGCCGGCGCGGCGGTCGAGCACGGCCCGCTCGAGCTCGTGCCCGCGGTTCGCCAGCTCCTCCTCGAGGCGCTGCACGAAGGCGCCGAGGTCGGGGTCGGCCGGCCCCGGATACATCTGGGAGACGAGGAGGATCCTCAGATCAGCCGCACCCGGTCGCTCAGCCCGGCGCGCGCTGCGCGTCGTACATCCCGAACTCGGCGCGAAGCTCCTCGCAGATCTCTCCCACCGTGCAGCGCGCGCTCAGCGCCGCCCGCATCGGCACGAGCAGGTTCCCCTCGCCGAGCGCGACGCGCCGCACCTCGGCGAGCGCCCCCGCCGCCTCGTCCGCGTTGCGACCCGCGCGCACCTGCGCCGTGCGCTCGAGCTGGCGCCGCTCGGCCTCGGGATCGAGCCGGTACAGCTCGATCGGCTCCTCCTCGTCCTCGACGAAACGGTTCACGCCGACGACCACCTGCTCGCCCGACTCCACGCCCGCCGTGTAACGAAACGCCGCCTCCTCGATCTCGTGCTGGACGAAGCCCCGCTCGATCGCCGCCACCGCCCCGCCGAGCTCGTCGATGTGCTCGATCAGCTCCCACGCGCGCGCCTCGAGCTCGTCGGTCAGGGCCTCGATGAAGAAGGCGCCGCCGAGCGGGTCGGCGGTGTCGGTGCCGCCCGCCTCGTGGGCGAGCAGCTGCTGGGTCCGCAGGGCGATCTTCGCCGCCCGCTCCGAGGGCAGCGCCAGGGCCTCGTCGAAGCCGTTCGTGTGGATCGACTGCGCGCCGCCGCACACGGCCGAGAGCGCCTGCACGGCCACGCGCACGATGTTGCTCTCGGGCTGCTGCGCCGTCAGCGTCGAGCCGCCCGTCTGGGCGTGGAAGCGCAGCGCGAGCGCCTTCGGGTTCGTGGCGCCGAACCGATCGCTCATGATCCGCGCCCACAGCCGTCGCGCGGCCCGGAACTTCGCCACCTCCTGGAAGAAGTGGTTGTGCGCGTTGAAGAAGAAGGAGAGGCGCGCGCCGAAGGCGTCCGGAGAGAGGCCCGCCTCCACCGCCGCGCTGCAGTAGGCGATGCCGTTCGCGAGCGTGAACGCGAGCTCCTGCACCGCGGTCGAGCCCGCTTCGCGGATGTGATAGCCCGAGATCGAGATCGTGTTCCAGCGCGGAATCCGCTCGGCGCAGTAGGCGAACAGGTCGGTCGTGATCCGCATCGAGGGGCGCGGCGGGAAGATGTAGTTCCCGCGCGCGATGTACTCCTTGAGGATGTCGTTCTGCACGGTGCCGCGTAACTCGCCGCCCGGGACGCCCTGCTCCTCGGCGACGAGCTCGTACAGAAGCAGCAGCAGCGCCGCCGGCGCGTTGATCGTCATCGACGTCGAGACGCCTCCCAGCGGGATCTCGCGGAACATCAGCTCCATGTCCGCGATCGAGTCGATGGCGACGCCGGTGCGCCCGACCTCGCCGAGGGCGCGCGGATCGTCCGAGTCGTAGCCGAGCTGCGTGGGCAGGTCGAACGCGACGGAGAGGCCGGTCTGGCCGTGCTCGAGGAGGTAGCGGAAGCGCATGTTCGTCTCCTCCGCCGAGGCGAAGCCGGCGTACTGGCGGATCGTCCACGGACGGCCCCGGTACATGTCGGGGTACGGCCCGCGCGTGTAGGGGAACTGGCCCGGCGGCTCCGGCTCGCTCGCGGTGTCGGCCGACGTATACACCGGCTTGATCTCGATGCCGGAGTCTGTCTCCCGGCGGTCGGTCGTCGCCATGGCAGCAGGTTAGTCGGTCGCCCGAGAAGCCCGGCGTCTCGCTCGAGGCCGCCGGGCTCCTCGTCGGGTCGCGCTAGGACGCGTCGCGGATCAGCACGTTGCCGTTCAGCAACGGCGGCGCGGCGGCTGCGAGCGGGACGAACAGGGCACAGCTCGCGGCCGGCGCGCCGAAGAACGGCTCGATAGCGTCTCCCTCGCCGCCGGGAAGGCCGGTGTCCCGGAAGACGACGACGAAGTCGAGTCCGGGCGGAACATCGTTCGACGACGACTCGGTCACAACGGCGCCGGCGGCCGCGAGGTTCCTCACGACGGCGAGACAAGTCACCTCGAGCCGAATCTGGATCGTGTCCCCGGGGCTGCCCGGGAACGGCAACGTGGCATTGATGTGCCCGTTCGGGCTTTCTCCGCTCGGACCGCTGTGGGCCGAGAAGCCGACTCTACAAGGCGCCCGCCGGCGCGACTAGACCAGCGGGGATGTCCCGCTCGGCCGCGAGCGAGACCATGCACGTCACCTCCCGGCGCGCCCGCGTGGCGCGCTCCGCGAACGGATGCATGATCGGTTCCGAGAAGCCGCGGCGCCAAGACGTACGCTGCCCGGGTGCGCGTCACCATCAGACTCTTCGCGGGCCTGCGCGAGCGTGCCGGGGAGGGCACGCGTTCGCTCGAGCTGCCGGACGGAGCGACAGTCGAGCGCGTCTGGCCCGCGCTCGCGCTCGGAGACGAGCCGGCCGGGCTCCTGTACGC
>JBOHAW010000236.1:0-6982 GCA_050697975.1 Gaiellaceae bacterium | reverse complement strand
GCGCCGGCTCGGCGAGCCGCCGCCAGGCGATCGCGATCGCGAACAGAACCGCGAGCATGGGGATGCCACCGGAAAGGCCGAGCGTCCAGCGCGCGCCGATCGCGGCCACGAGCAGGCCGCCGCCGAGGAGCGCGACGAGCTCGGCGCCGTTCCGGAGCGCGTTGTAGGCCGCAAACGCGCGGCCGTGCAGCCGCTCGGGAACGCGCCGGTGGATGAGGCTGCGGACGAGGACGTTCTTCGTCCCGTGGGCAAGGCCGCCGACGAAATACGCGGCGGTCGCGAACGAGAAGACGAGCCAGAGCGTCGGGAGCGCGAGCCCCGCCCCCTGCACGACGATCGCGACGAGCGCCGCCGTCGCGAGGGCCTGGACCGCGACACGGCGGGCGACGACGAGCGCACCGAGCGTCATCCCGAGCGTCCACGCGGCGATCAGGGCGCCGTAGCCGGCGTCGCCGGCATCCAGGAAGTCCTTGGCGAAGAAGACCTCTGCCGCCGCCGACGCGGTCATGAACAGGAGCGAGACGAAGGCCACCACCATCACCACCGCCAGGGTCGGCTCGCGCACGAGGAAGACGGCGCCGTCGCGCGCCCGCTCGGGCGCCGAGTCCGGCTCCTTCGGCTCGACCACCCGGGGCCGCGCCCGCACGACGGCGGCCACGCCCGCGACGGCGAGGAACGTGGCGGCGTTTACGAGCATCGCCAGGCGCATGCCGCCCGTGGCCGCCAGGACGCCGCCGGCGAGCGGCCCGAGCGTGAAGCCGAAGTACCGCGCCGTCTCGATCTGGCCGTTCGCGGCCTCGATCCGCCTCGCGCCCACGATCGCCGGGATGAGGGCGAACTCCGCCGGCTGCGCCAGCGCGAACCCGGCGCCGAGGAGCAGCGCCAGCGCCAGGACCGGCACGACGCCGCCGACAAAGGCCAGCGCAACGGAGACGGCCGCCTGGCCCAGCGAGACGCCGAGGAGGAGCCGCCGGGTGTCGAGCCGGTCCGCGAGCAGGCCGGCCGGCCCGGCGAGGAGGATCGCCGGCGACCAGATCGCCACGAACAGCAGGGCCACGAGGATGCCCGAGCCCGTCGTCTCCTCGAGATGGAGCGCGAGCGGAATGAGAGCAAGAAAGTCTCCGAGCGCCGACAGGCCGATCGCCCCGGCGAGCAGCCGGAAATCGAGCCGGCGCGGCTCGGACCCGCTCACCAGCGGACGCGGGGCGGAGCCGGCTCGCCGTAGCGCTCCTGCCACGAGATCACGGGGTTCCGAAGCACGCCGATGCGCTCGATCTCGCACTCGACGACGTCGCCCGGCTTCAGGTACAGGGATGCGGCGTCCTCGCTGAAGCCGGCGACGCCCGAGACCGTGCCCGTCGACAGGACGTCACCGGGGCTGTAACCGAGCGCCGAGTAGTGGGCGACGATCTCCGGGATCGTCACGGACATGTTCCCGGTGTGCGAGGTCTGCCGGGGCTCCCCGTTCACGCGGAGCTCCATGGCGAGGTCGTGCGGATCCGGAATCTCGTCCGCGGTCACGATCCACGGACCGAGCGGGCAGAAGGTGTCGATCGCCTTGCAGAAGCTGAACACGCCGGAGCGCATCTCACGCCGCTGGATGTCGCGGGCGGTGATGTCGTTGAAGATGACGTAGCCGCCGACGTGGTCCATCGCCTCGTCCGGGCCGAAGTGCTTCCCGCCCTTCGAGATCACGACGGCGAGCTCGAGCTCGTAGTCGAGCTCCTCGGTCAGGTGCTCGGGGTAGACGATCGGGTCGTCCGGCCCGACGATCGCGTCGACGTTTTGGAAGAACACGATCCAGGGGGCGATCTCGTGCGACCAGCCGACGCGCTTCGACTCCTCCTCGTGCTCGCGGTAGTTGCCCGCCGTGTGGAAGAACTTCTTCGGGACGATCGGCGCCCGGAGCCGCACGTCGTCGAGTGCACACGTCTCGCCGGTGGCCCGCGGCACCTCGCCGCGCTCGAAGTACGAGCGCATGTCCGGGGCGTCCAGCTCGACGACCTCGTCGCCGTCGACCCGGCCGACGCGGCCCTCGCCGAACGTGACGAGCCTCATCGTCGCCCCTCCGCCCGAAGCCAGCGGTCGCGAGCGGTCATGTCGCCACGCCGCAGATGCGCGTGGCGGCCAGCGCGTACACCTTCGCTGTGTCCACGAGCGCCTTGATCTCGAGGTTCTCGCCCTCGGTGGCGGAGGGCAGCCCGCTGGAGCAGCCGTAGTTCACCGTCTCGATCCCGTAGCGCGTCAGCACCGACGCGTCCGAGAACCAGCGCACGGTGTCGCGTTCGGGGGGCCGCCCGAAGACCTCCGTGTGGCTCGCGTCCACGGCGGCCACAAGCGGGTGGTCCTCGGCGATCTCCGCGCCCGGCGCGGTCACGTAGATCTCCGACTCGATCCCGTGCTCCGGGAAGCGCTCCTGCAACTCGCGGACGAAGTCGCCGAGCGCCGTCCGCGCCTGCACCATCGGCATCGTCGGAGGCACGCGCACGTCCAGGAAGAGGTCGGCGCGCTCGGGGGTGCGGCTCACGCGCCAGGGAAAGCCGCCGCGGACTGCGCCCACGTTCACGATCCCGAGCTTGCCGCCGTAGCGGGTCCGGTCCTGCCAGGCCGGGATCCACTCGAGCACGACGTCGAGCACCTCGCGCAGGCGCACGATCGCGTTCTCGTCGAGCCGGCCGCCGCTGAAGGCGGTGTGGACGAACGGCCCGTGCGTGGAGAGGCGCAGCCAGAGCGACCCGTAGTGTCCGAGCACGATCCGCTGCTCGGTCGGCTCGCCCAGGATGCACATGTCCGCGACGCCGCCGTGGGTGACGAGGTGACTGCTGCCGGCGGCGTAGCCCCGGTATTCGGCGCCGCGATACTCCTCGCCCCACTGCGTCTTTTCGATCTCGCCGACGACCGCGGCGACGATCAGGTCGCCCCGAAGACGCAGGCCGGCGTCCTGGATCGCGCGCACGGCCTCGACGTAGCACGCGAGCGCGCCCTTCATGTTGGAGATCCCGAGCCCGAAGAGATGGCCGCCGTCCACCCTGGCCTCGGGCCTGAACCCTTTGCCGCGCAGCCACGGCTCCCGGCCGGAGTACGAAGTGTCCATGTGCCCGTTCAGCATCAGGCTCTTGCCGCCGCCGGCGCCACGGAGCACGCCGAGGACGTTTGCGCGACCCTCCTCCACCTCCTGCCAGGCCACCTCGAGCCCCATCTCCTCGAGCACGCCGCGCAGGTACTCGGCCACGCCCAGCTCGCGCCCCGTCGGGCTGGAGATGTTGACCAGGTCGGACGCGGTGTCGACGAGGCTCTTGCGATCGACGCGGCTGGCGAGATCTCTCATCGGAAGTGCGGCAGCACCCGTTCGCCGAAGAGCTCGATCTGGCGGTGCCGGTCGTCGCCCCAGAGCTCGAGCATGACGTGCGTGCAGCCTGCGTCGCGGTACTCCTCGATCGCGGCGATGCAGTCGTCCGGCGTGCCCGCGATCGGCTTGCACTTGTCGAGGATCGCGTCGGTCACCTCGGCCTTCGCGGCGAGCCGTCCTCCCCGCTCCATCGCGTCGGCGACCGGGCGGATCTCCTCCTGGTCGATACCGGCGAGCTCGAGCAGCGTGTCCGCCGCGCCGCGGATGTTCTGCACCTTGTTCGCGAGATACATGCCGGCGATCTCGCGCGCGCCGTCTCTGCCCCGCTCGCGCTCCTCGTCGATCGACGCGACGACTGTGCAGCCGATGTCGATGTCCCGGACGACATTCTCGCGCGTGTAGCGCACGAACGCCGGCGTCGTGATCGACGGCGTCAGACAGCCGTCGGCGATCTCTCCCGCGAGTGCTTGCATCTTCGGCGCCGTCGCGGCCACGTAGACCGGCGGGACGTCGCGCGGCGCCCGCGCATCGGCGGAGAGCGCCGGCACCGACG
Source organism: Gaiellaceae bacterium (assembly GCA_050697975.1). Classification (GTDB taxonomy): domain Bacteria; phylum Actinomycetota; class Thermoleophilia; order Gaiellales; family Gaiellaceae; genus JBOHAW01. Next base: position 3,080 of record JBOHAW010000236.1, on the reverse strand, counting down.
CGCTGAACACCTTGCCGTCGTAGTCGAACGCGCTGCCGCCCAGGACGCCGCGCACGATCTCGACCGAGTCGCGCATCGCCCCGAGCGTCGAGATCTTCTCGCCGCCCCGCTTCGCGTTGTTGAGAAAGATCTTCGACGTCCCGAAGCCGAGCAGGAACCGGTCCGGCCCGGCCGCCTCCTGCACGACCCGCGCGTCCATCGCCACCTGCACCGGATGGCGCGTGAAGGGCGAGATGATCCCCCAGCCGACGGTCAGCCGCTCGGTCGCCTTGGCGATCAGCCCCGAGACCACCGTGGACGAGCGCGCCTCCATCCCGTGCTTGCGCCACCAGGGATAGGCCTCCGCGAGCCAGATCGTGTCGATGCCGCTCCGGTCCATCACCCGGGCCGACTCCAGCATCTCCTCGAGCGGCTCCATCGTGAGTTGCATCACGCCGATCCGGAAGGGCACGGTCACGACGGCAATCCTCCCACGGCGGCCATCACCGCCGAAGCGTAGTCGGGCTCAATCCTCGGTCGAGTGCGTCGGACCCTCGGGCTCGTCGGAGTAGGTCTCCGGCGAGCCGGGATGGATGCCCTCTTCGGCGCCGCCCGGCGTCTTCTCGCCCGGGGGCTCCGGCGAACGCTCCTCGGACCCCTCCCCCGCCGCCGCGGTCACCTGCTTCTCGAGCGCGTTCAGCACGAGCCCGACTTGCTGGTTGACGATCGGCTGAAGGACGCGCTGGCCCATCGAGCCGACCGGGCCGGCGATCCGGACGTCGGCCTCCCAGCGCATGCTCGTCCCCGCGCCCTCCTCGCTCAGGTGGAACTGGGTCGCCATGTTCAGCAGCGCGCCGACGCCGTTGCCCTTCGCGTTCAGGGCCGCGAACTCGGGTTGCCGCTCCTCGGTCTTCTCGAAGTCGATCGACATCCGCAGGCCGCCGAGGCCGAGCGGGATCTTCACGTTGGCGCGCCAGTGACGGTCGTCGTGTACGTCGAAACTCTCGACGCCGGGCATCAGCTTCGCCATCTGCGCAGGGTCGTTGAGCACCTCCCAGACGGTGGAGCGCGACGCCGCGAACGCCCTCGTTCCCTCGACTTTCATCGACTCTCGACCTGCACGAGCCGGCGGGCTGCCTCGGGCTCCCGCATCAGCTGCCAGACGCGGTGCGCCGGGTTGTGGCTGTCGGTCACGATCGGCTTCCCCAGCGGCTTCAGGGCGTCCTGAATCGCCGCGCACACCGCGTGGATGCCGGCGCCCCCGCCCTCTCCCATCCCCTTGGCGCCGAGGGGCGTGAACGGCGACGGCGACTCGATGTAGCCGGTCTTCAGCGGCGGCATGTCCAGCGCGTGCGGGACGTGGTAGTCGTAGAAGTTGGCGGTGAGCAGGTTCCCGTCCTCGTCGTACGGGAACGTCTCGTGCAGGGCGGCCCCGAGAGCCTGCGCCGTCGCCCCGTGCACCTGCCCCTCGACGATCTGGGGATGGATGCGAATGCCGCAGTCGTCCACGGCGGCGTAGTCGACGATCTCGGTCTCGCCGGTCTCCCTGTCGATCTCGACGACGGCCGCGTGAATCTGGGTCGCGTACGTCAGGGTCAGGTTGCCGAACTTGCGCTCCTTGTCCGGCACCTGGAACTTCGGCCGGAAGACGTAGCGGCAGTTCAGGGTGACGTCGTCGAGCTCCGGCGGCAGCCCGGCGTTGTTCGCGTTGATGATCGCGCCGCAGGCCATGAAGGGCAGGGCGGCCTCGGGGTTGCCCTTGATTCGGGCAAAGCCGCCCTCGAGCTCGATCGCGTCGGCGCCGACGCCGCCGAGGATCACGCCCGCGAGCAGCTTGATCTCGTCCGCGAGCATCTCCGTCGCGCCCTTGACCGCCCCCAGTCCGGTGACGGCGAACTGGCTCGCGTACGTCCCCGAGAAGCCCGCGTGAGAGTTCCAGTAGCTGTCGTGGCCCTGCCGGACGCGGACGTCGTCGGGCGTCACGCCGAGGATGTCGGCGACGACCTGCGACGCGGTCGTCTCGTGCCCCTGCCCCTGCGGCGTCGTTCCGAGCGTGACCACGATCTCGCCGAAGATGTCGTGCTTCACGGTCGCGACCTCGTTGTTGCCCGAGAACTGGAGGTCGGGATTGAGGAGCTGGGACTGCCCGAAGTTGTTCGTCCCCGAGTCGAGCGTCGAGCCGATCCCGACGCCGAGCAGCTTGCCGCGCGACTCGGCGTCCCTCCGCTTCTCCTCGATGCCGCCGTACCCGATCAGCTCCAGCGCCTGGTCGAGGCAGCGCGCGTAGTCGCCGGAGTCGTACACGCAGCCGTTCGGCGTCTCGTAGGGCATCTCGTCGGCGCGGATGTAGTTCTTCTTGCGCATCTCCACCGGATCGATGCCGAGCTCCGAGCCGACGATGTCGATCACGCGCTCGGTGAACCACAGATGCTGCATCCGCGAGTAACCGCGATTCGGCCCGCACGGCGACTTGTTCGTGCAGACCTGCTGGAAGTCGATCCGGATGTTCCGCCACCGGTAGCAGCCGGGCGTCACCTGCGCCCAGATGATGCAGCCGAGCGGCTCGTAGCGTGTGTACGCGCCGCAGTCGTCGAGCGCCTTGCAGCGGAACCCGAGCATCGTCCCGTCGGCCTTGACCGGAATCTCGACGTCCAGGAACGTCCGCTCGTTGCCGTGCGAGTTCGCGAGGTGCTGGTCGGTGCGCCACTCGGTCCACTGCACCGGGCGGTTGAGCTTCCGCGCCAGCAGGCAGAGCGCCACGAGCTGCGGGTGCGTGCAGATCTTGTTGCCGAAGCCGCCGCCGATGTCCTGGGAGACGAACCGGAGCTTGTCCATCCCGCTGCGGAGCGCCGGCCCCATCATGATGATCGCGAAGCCCGGGAACTGGTTGTTCGTGTGGATCGTCCACTGCCCGGTGCCGCGGTTGTACTCGACGAGCGCGCCGCTCGTCTCGAGCGGCGTGGACGAGAACCGGTCGAAGTGCAGCCGCTCGATCCGGACGACGTGGTCGGCCTCCGCCATGGCGGCGTCGATGTCGCCCCAGTCGAAGGTCCCCGACCAGACGAGATTCGACCCGGCCTCGTCGTGCAGCACGGGCGCTC
>JBOHAW010000235.1:0-4113 GCA_050697975.1 Gaiellaceae bacterium | reverse complement strand
GCGTTGCGCTGACCGTGCGGCGGCTCGCGGTCGTCGCGGCCGGCGCCGCCGCCGTCGCGCTCGTCCTCGTCGGCCTCGACGCGCTCGCGGGCGGCGCGAGTCACGTCACGGAAGCGGTCGGCTCCGGACCGGCCGGCCTTGCCGGCGACGTCGCCGACCGGCTCGAGCTGTCCGCCCGGCGGGCGGTCGACACCTGGGGCGCGGCGCTGATCGTCCTGGCCGGAATCGCGGTGCTCGCCCGCACCGCTCTGCGTCACCCCCACTTCCCCGTCACCGACGCGCTCCTCGCCGCCGTCGCCGTCTCGCTGGTCGTCAACGACACGCCGTCGGACGTCGCGGGCTTCGGCGCGCTGGCGTGCGGAGCCGCCTGGCGCTGGGAGGAATCGCGCCGGGCACGCTGGGTATAGTCACCACTCGATGCGAAGCCGTCGCGCGCTCATCCTTCTCATCGCGGTGCTCGCACTGGCGCTCGCCGGCTGCGGCGGCAGCGAGGAGGCGGCTCCGCTGCCCGAGACGGTCGAGGGCACGGTGGCCGGAACCGAGGGCGAGACCGAGACCACCGAGACCGACGGCGGCGGGCAGGTGGGCGACGCGACGGCGGGGAAGGCCGTGTTCGACGCGAACGGCTGCGGCGGCTGCCACACGCTCGAGGCGGCCGGATCGAGCGGCAACGTGGGCCCGAACCTCGACGACTCGAAGCCCGACGCAGCGCTCGTGACCGACCGGGTGACGAACGGCAAGGGCGCGATGCCCGCGTTCGGCTCGCAGCTGAGCGAGGCGGACATCGCCAACGTGGCCGCGTTCGTCGTCGAGTCCACCGGCGGCTGAACCTCCCGGACGACTTCCCGCGCGACATCGAGGCGCTCGCCTGCGACCTCGACCGCACCCTCATCGCCGAGGACGGCGTCCTGCGGGCGCGCACGCGCAGCGCGATCGCCGCGGTACGCGCGGCCGGCATCCCGTTCATCGTCGTCACCGGCCGCATGTTCACGTCGGTGCGGCGCTACCTCGTCGAGGCCGGAATCGAGGAGCCGGTCGTCTGCTACCAGGGCGCCGTCGTCGCCGAGACCGCGTCCGGCCGCTTCCTCCGCCACGAGCCGATCCCCCTCGAGCTCGCGCGCGAGACGATCGCGGCCGTCGTGGACGAGGGCTACCACCTCAACTGCTACGTCGACGACGAGCTCTACGTGGCCGAGGTGACGCCGGAGGCGCGCGCCTACGCCGACTTCCAGCAGCTCACGATCCACCCGGTCGGCGACCTCGAGACGTGGCTCCGGAAGCCGCCGACGAAGCTCGTCTCCGTCGGCGACCCCGAGGCGCTCGACGGGCTCGAGGTGCGGATGAAGGAGCGTTTCGACAGGCGCCTGTACATCTCCAAGTCGCTGCCGTACTTCCTCGAGTTCGCTCACCCACAGGTCAGCAAGGGCGCAGGGCTCGCCTTCCTCGCCGAGCACACGGGCTTCTCCGCCGCGGGCACGATCGGGTTCGGCGACGGCGAGAACGACGTCGAGCTCCTGGAGTGGGCCGGCTACGCGGTCGCGGTCGCCAACGCCCACCAGCGTGTGCTCGCCGTCTCCGACTGGGTCTGCCCGAGCGCGGAGGAGGAAGGCGTGGCGCAGGTGATCGAGGCGTACCTAGACTCCCGCGCATGATCGACCTCAAGGCCGCGCGAGGCGACCCCGACGGGTTCCGGGCGGCGCTCGCCCGGAAGGGGGCGGCCGAGGCGTTCGACGCGCTGCTCGGCGCCGACGCGCGCTGGCGGGAGCTCGTGCCGCGCGTGGACGACCTGCGCTCGCGGCAGAAGCTCTCCGGCAAGCCGACGCCCGAGCAGGTCGAGGAGCTGAAGCGCCTGAAGGACGAGCTGCGCACCGCGGAGGACGAGCTCGCGGCCGCCGAGACGGAGCGCGACGACCTCGCGCTCCGGGTGCCGAACCCGCCGCACGAGTCGGTGCCGGACGGCGCCTCCGAGGACGACGTCGAGGAGGTTCGCCGCGTCGGCGAACCGCCGAACCTCGAGTCCCCGCGCGAGCACACCGAGGTCGGACGCTTCGACATGGAGCGTGCGGCACGGATCTCCGGGTCGCGGTTCGGCTACTGGATCGGCGACACGGCGCTGCTGGCGTTCGCGCTCTACCGGCTCGCCCTCGACCGGCTCGTCGCGAAGGGGTTCGTCCCGGTGCTGCCGCCCGTCCTCGTCCGCGAGCAGGCGCTCGTGGGCACGGGCTGGTTCCCGACCGAAGCGCCGAACGTCTACGAGATCGCAGGCGACGACCTCTACCTCGCGGGGACGGCCGAGATCCCGCTGGGTGGGCTGCACCTGGGCGAGCTGCTCGACGCGGCCGACCTGCCGCTCCGTTACGTCGGCTTCTCGCCGTGCTTCCGGCGCGAGGCGGGCGCGGCGGGACGCGACACGCGCGGGATGATCCGCGTCCACCAGTTCAACAAGGTCGAGCAGTTCTCGTTCACCCGCCCCGAGGAATCGTGGGACGAGCACGAGCGGCTCCTCGCCAACACGGAGGAGATCGTGCAGGAGCTCGGCCTCCCGTACCGGGTCGTCGTCCTGCCGGCCGGAGACATGTCGTCGGCGTCGGCGAAGACCTACGACGTCGAGATCTGGTACCCGAGCCAGGGGCGCTACCGCGAGACGGCGTCGATCTCGAATACGACCGACTTCCAGGCGCGGCGCCTCGGCACGAGGGTCCGCGGCGAGCGCGGGCCAGAGCCGGTGCACACGCTCAACGGGACGGCGGTCGTCGACCGGATGGCGCTCGCGATCCTGGAGAACCTGCAGGGAGGGGTGCCCGACGCGCTCCTGCCCTACGGCGCACCGGCCGAGGTGAGGTCGTAGTGGCGGTCCCGGGCAAGCTGACCGCCTTCCAGAGCTACAACGACACGTATCGCGGCTGGCCGGTGACGCCCCTGCGCCGGCAGCACCCGATCCGCGGCTCGTTCCTCGATCCGCGCCCGGACCCCCGGCGAGGCGCGATCTACCACGAGGGCGTCGACGTGGCCGTGCGGGACGACCGCCCCGAGCGCGGCGCGCCCCGGAACCGCACCCACCGGGTGTACGCGATCGAGGGGGGCGTCGTCGACGAGGCAACGGCGCCCGGTGTCCGTGGACACGTCCGGGTCGGCCACTTCGGTTACGGCCACATCGACGCGGTCGTGCGCCCGGGTCAGCGCGTCCGCCCGGGGCAGATGATCGGCTGGACCTGTACGGGCGGCTGGCACGTCCATCTGACGGAGTTCCTGTTCACGGGCGACGGAGGGCACCTGATCGTGAACCCGCTCCGCCGCGGCGGCAAGCTGGCGCCCTACGTGGACACGGCCCCGCCGCAGATCCACGAGCTCCGCTTCCACGCGCCCGCGACGCCGCGCTGGAGGCGGCGGGGTCAGATCAGCGTCGCCGCGCTGCCACCCGCCGGCCGGCGTTTGCGGAAGGACCGGCTCTCGGGAGTCGTCGACATCCGAGTGCGGGTCAGCGACCCGCAGTCCTTCACCGGCTGGTTTCGCCACCATCCGCAGCTCGCGGCGCCCCATCATCCGTTCCGGCTCGGTCTCGTCGTCGTGAGCCTGCGCACGCGTCAGCCGGTCCTGCGCCGGCAGGTCTTCTGGGCCGAGCAGCTGCTCGGGATGCCGGCCGGACAGCACTTCGCGCCCGGCACCGAGCAAAACCTGCCCGCGAGCGGGTGCCAGCTCTTTCACCGCACGATCCGCTGCGACGGGGTCTACTGGTTTCGCCTGATCCCGCGCCCGTACTGGGACACGAGGCGGCTGCCGAACGGCCGCTACCGGCTCGCCGTCCGCGCCTGGGACACCGCGCAGAACCGCGCCGTGCTGACGACGGACGTCACGATCCGGAACTGAGCACGAGGACGAGCAGCACCAGGGCGAGCGCGAGGCCGGCGAGCGCCGCATACCGAACGAGCCTGGCGTCCTGCCAGCGCGGCTGGACCCGGAGGAGCGCGAAGATCTCGCCGGCGCCTGCGACGCTCACCGGGATCCGCTGTCCGTCGCGCGCCCCGCGGGGGATGCTCACGCTCGCGACGTGCTCGCCCCTCACGACACCTGCCCCGCCGCAGGTGGCACAGGGCTGCGCGATCAGCCGGCCCC
>JBOHAW010000234.1:0-9985 GCA_050697975.1 Gaiellaceae bacterium | reverse complement strand
CGCCGCCGAACTCGGCCGCCGACTTCGGCGTCTGAATCGGCTGGATCAGGATCCGCTCCTCCGGCTTCAGCTTCGCCGCCCTCTGCTCGCCCGTGACCCAGCGCCCGAAGGCCTCGGTCGTGGCCGTTACGAGGTCGATTGCCTGCCGGGGCGAGTCGGCCACGGCGATCAGCTGGATCACCGGCACCCGCGAGGGCTCGAAGCGGCTCGGTGTATTGACCGCGAAGATCGCCTGGGCCTTGATCGTACCGGGCAGAGGGCCGTACAGGCGGTCGCGCACCGTTGCCACCTGGTCGGACTCGATCAGCAGCGGGAAGAGGTTCGCGGCCTGGATCAGCGTCGCCGTCTCGGGCGCCTCGGTCACGAAGATGGCCGCGTTCGAGTTCGCCGGGGCCTCCTGCACGCCGGGCGTGTCCGGATCGGTGTCACCGCCCGCGACGGGCTCCTCCGCGATCCGCGTCACCCGCGTGCGGAGGAAGGGCGATTCCCCGCTCGTGACCAGGAGCCTGGCGCTCGCGGAGTAGGAGGGCTGCGTCCGCTCGGTGAGCGTCGGCGGCATGGTCGAGAAGTCGATCCGGTAGACGACGGCGATCGTCGTCAGCTGCGCCACCGCGAAGCCGATCAGCAGTACCCACCAGAAGCGCAGCAGACTGCGGCCGTACGTGTTCACCAAGAGACCTCCATGCCGTTGCCCCGGCAATCAGTGTAGCCGTCTCCCGGCGCGGGTCTAGTCTAGTCCTCCGTAGAATTCCAGCTCGTGCCGACCCCTCGTCTGACAGTGATCGGCCTCGACGCGGCCACCTTCGACGTGATCGATCCCCTGCTCGAGCAGGGCCAGCTCCCGAACCTCCGTCGGCTGCTCGAGACCGGAGCCGCCGGGGTTCTGCGCTCGACCACGCACCCGCTCACCCCCCACGCCTGGTCGACCATGGTGACGGGCGTCAACGCGGGCCGGCACGGCGTCTGGGACTTCACCGAGCGCGACGAGACCGGCTACGGACTGCGCCTGATCAACGGCAGCTACCGGCGGGCGCCGGCGATCTGGGATCGCCTCACCGCCGCCGGACGGACGGCCGGCATCGTCAACGTCCCTTTCACCTGGCCCGCGCCGGAGGTGAACGGCTTCGCCGTGGCCGGCATGGACGCGTCCTTCCGCGAGCAGGGCATGACGTCCCCCGCCGGTCTCTTCGGCGAGCTGCGCGAGCGGCTCGGCCCTCTCCAGCTCGACCACAGCTATCCGCTCACGGACGGGCGCATCGACCTCACGCTGGTGCGCCGGGCGGTCGAGCAGAAGGTCGAGGCGACGCTCTGGCTCGCCGAGCGCTTCGAGCCGGAGCTCCTGTTCGTCGTCTTCATGGCGGCCGACCACGTCCAGCACCTGGGCTGGACGGAGTGGGAGCAAAGCGGCCCCGAGAGCGCCGTCGCGGAGACGTACCGGATCCTCGACGAGGCGGTCGGCGCGCTCGCCGATGCGGCGGGCGACGGCGACGTGCTCGTCGTCTCGGACCATGGGGCGGGCCCTCTGAACGGCGTCGTCAATCTCAATGCGTGGCTCGCCGGCGAGGGGTACCTGGCCTACACGCACCGGACGGCCCGGCTCGGGCGCAGGCTCTTCGACGCCGCCTTCGAGCTGCGACGCCGGATTCCCGCGCGCTTCCGCTACGCCGTCAAGCAGCGTGCCTCGGGGCTGCGCGAGCGGATCTACGAGCGCCAGGAGTACTCCGTGATCGACTGGCCGCGCACGCGGGCGTTCGCGTACGGGACGTTCGGCAACGTGGTGATCAACGTACGGGGCCGCGAGAGCGAGGGGACGGTCGCGCCCGGCGAGGAGTACGAGCGCGTGCGCGACGAGATCGCCGCGAAGGCACTCGAGCTGCGGGGTCCGGACGGCGAGCCGATCGTCGCGGCCGTGCACCGTCGCGAGGAGCTCTTCGAGGGGCCGGAGCTCGACAAGGTGCCCGACCTGCTGATCGAGTTCGCCGAGTACGCCTGGCTCGGCAAGGGCAATCTTCGGCGGCGGGGCGAGACGATCTGGGACGCGATCGAGATCGAGCCCGGCAGCGAGCAGGTCTACGTCGGGAGCCATCGCCACGAGGGCATCTTCGCGCTCGCCGGGCCTTCCGCTGCAGTCGCGCCCCGTACGCTGGCCGGGATCGAGGACATCGCGCCGACGGTGCTCTACCTGCTCGGCGAGCCACTGCCCAGCGACCTCGAGGGCCGCGTGATCGCCGAGGCGATCGAGCCGTCGCTCCTGGACGACAGGCCCCCGGAGTACGACGACTCGACGCGGATCGAGGTGGCGCGGGCCGAGAGCTACAGCGCCGACGACGCCGACGCGGTCGAGAGCCGGCTGCGAGGGCTCGGCTACCTCGAGTAGGCGGCGGCGCGAGCGTTCGGTTGCTCGTGGGCAAGCGGGCCAGCCTGCTTGGTCTCCAGGCGGCCCGCTCACCAAGGAGCGACGAGGCGCCATCGAGGTCGACGGCGCACGACCATCTCCTCACGGCGCCGATCGCGGCCAACCGCCGCCGTCGAGCAAGACTACGCCTCCTCGCCGCCGCGATGCGCCATCCGAAAGTCCAGTGGTGAGGGCCGGCGGGCTAGGCTGGGGAGCGCCGCGGCACTCGCCGGGCCCCGAATCCCGATCGAAATGAGGAAACCCGTCGGTCCTACGCAGAAAAACACCGTGAACTCTTCACAAAACGACTAGTATCAGCTAAGAATTCAAGTCGGAACTCCACTGCGGCACTACTTTCGAAGGGCGGCCCCTTTGAAACACAATCAGCTTGATTCAGGCACGGCTGTCGTCGTCGACCAGCATCCGCTGTGGCTCGACGCGATCGGCAAGGTCCTCGACGGCCTCGGCGTTCAGGTCGTCGGTGCGACCACGTCGACGGAGGAGGCGCTTCGCCTCGTCCGTGAAACGTCGCCGAAACTCCTCGTCGTCGGCCACGATGGACCGGGAAACGGCACCGAGATGGACTCGCTGACGTGCCTGCGCCTGGCGCGCAGAGAGCACCCGGACCTGCGCGCGGTCGTGCTGTCCGCGTATCGCGAGCCCGAGCGTGTCGACGCGGCCTTCGAGGCCGGCGCCGTCGCGTACGTCGTCAAGACCGCTCAGGCCGAGGACGTGGCCTCCGCGGTCCGCCAGGCGTTCTCGCACTCCGTGTACCTCGCCGGCGCACTGCGCCCGCAGCCGGTGCCGGCGCCCAAGCGCGAAGAGGTCTCCGTCGGCATGACCCGGCGGGAGCTCGAGATCCTCCGGCTCGTCTCGGAGGGGCACTCGAACGCCGAGCTCGCGCGCATGCTGTGGGTGACGGAGCAGACGATCAAGTTCCACCTGTCCAACATCTATCGCAAACTCGACGTGTCGAACCGGACGGAGGCTTCGAGGTGGGCGCGGGTGCACGGGCTGCTCACCGAGCGCGTTCCGCAACTAAGCGTCGCCTGAGCCGGGCAGGGCGATGAGCGCAAACGTACGCACGGCAGTCCTGCTCGATCCGCATCCGCTCTGGCTGGATGCGCTGGAGGACGTCCTCCGGCGCATCGACGTGACCGTGGCGAGGAAGACCAGCGCGCCCCGAGAGGCCCTGGAAGCCCTCGACGAGGTCAAGCCGGACCTCTTCGTCACCGAGGTGGACACCCTCGTGCCCGAGCTCGACGGAATCGCGTGCGTGAGGGAGGCTCGAGCGCGCGCGCCCCAGGTCAAGACGATCGTGCTCTCCATGCACGAGGACGCCCATCTGATCGACGCGGCGCTCGGGGCGGGCGCGGTCGCCTACGTGATCAAGACGGCCCACGCCGACGACCTCGCCTCGGCGGTCAGGCAGGTGTTCGACCACTCCGTCTTCCTCGCCTCCGTCCGCCCGCTCGGCGTCGTGCCCGAGCGCATCGAGCGGAACGGGTCGCACGACCTGACCCGGCGTGAGCTCGAGATCATCCAGCTCGTCGCCGAGGGACACTCGAATGCGCAACTCGCGCGCATGCTGTGGGTGACCGAGCAGACGATCAAGTTCCACCTGTCCAACATCTATCGCAAGATCGACGTGTCGAATCGCACGGAGGCGAGCCGCTGGGCCCAGATTCACGGACTGCTGCGCCAGTCCTCGAGCGCCGAGCCGACCGCCGGCTAACCCCGCTCAGTTAGTTCCGGCTCGGCGCGGACCCGCCCCGAAGGCCAGCGCCAGCGAGGCGATCTCGAACATCGAGTCCACGAGCTCGTGCGTCGTGTGGTCCTTCGTCACGAAGCCCGCCGCCCCGGCCTCGCGGGCCCGGTGCGCGTCCTCGGGGGAGTCCGACCTCGTCAGAACGATCACGAGCGTGGAAGGGCTGAGCTGCCTGATCTCACGGGTCGCGTCGAACCCGTCTTTGAGCGGCATCTCGAGATCCATCAGCACGACGTCGGGGGACAGCTCCTGCGCGAGCGAGACCGCCTCCACGCCGTCGTGCGCAAGCCCGACGATCTCCAGGCGCTCGTCGCGCGCGAGGCTCGTCATCAGCGCCTCGGCGAACATGCGGCTGTCGTCGGCTATCAGTACGCGCAGTGCTGCCGAGGACGGAGACGGGGCGCCCATCGGAGCTTGCCCTTCCCCGGCAGCTGCGATTGCAATCATCCGCGCAAGCTCGCGCCGTCAGGGACGCTGCGGCACGGGCGCCGGGGCGAACGCCTCTTTCACCACGCGCAGCACTCTGGCGCGCCTGCCTTCCACGACGGGCTGGAGCCCGCCCAGGTCGAGACGCACGAGCTCGACGCGGCCCACCGCTCGGACAGTCTGGAAGCCGAAGTCCGAGAGGAAGTCGCGCGGGAAGACGGTCTTGTGCACCAGGAAGCGCTCCGCGATCGACTCGCCCTCCGGGTAGCGGAAGCCGAACGTCTCGAGCGCCTTCGCGCCCTTGTCCTTGGCGTCGCCGATGGCGGCGAGGAAGAGCGACTGCATCACCCACGGGCTCGAGGGATCGACGAGATAGGCGCACGTGACCAGCACCGCGTCCTCGGACGGCGGGCCGGCCGGGAGCTCGGTCGCACGCGGAAACATGGTCGCCGGCCCGTACTGCATCGAGCCCAGCACGTGGCCGTCGCTGTCGTAGTAGACCGTGCCCCAGGCTCCCCACTCGTCCTCGGCCTTCTCGATCCAGCGCTGCTTGACGAGCCGTCGGCCGCCGCGCGACTGCCACCAGATGCAGTCGTGACAGACGGAGGGCGCGGTCAGGAGCGTCGCTCCGGTGAGGCCGGCCACCCTCGGTGTCGCACCCGGCCGCGGCACTATGGCGCGCCGATCTCGTCGACGACGACGTCGACGCCCGCAAGGTCGACGTCCGCCATCCGCGTCAGGTAGTCGCGCACGCAGCCCTGGACGGAGCGGCCGACGTCGGGGATCGACGCGCCCCACTCGATCCGGACGTGCAGCTCGACGGTGATGCGGCCCTCAGCATCCGACACGCGCACTCCGCGGTGAGGTGGAATGCGGCTCTCGACGAGGCCGTCGATGCCGTCGACGTCGCGAGCTGCGTCCGCCGCGTAGCTCGCGATGATGTCGCTCGAGATGGACGCGCGGCCCTCCACGACCCGATTCTAGGCGTCGCCCGTGTTGCAGTCTGTTCGCGAGCCGCCCTTACCGGCTGCGCGCCAGGACGAGCTCGGTCACCTCCGGCCTGGCGAAGAAGCGCAGGGGCACGAAGGTCGTTCCCAGGCCGGGCGAGACATGCATCGTCGCGGCCGGATGCCGGTAGAGGCCCTGCGGATAGGGGAAGCGCGGGTGCGCGAGCCGCAGCTTGCCGCGGCCGTACGGCACGCTGATCTGCCCGTCGTGGAGGTGGCCGGCGAGAACGAGGTGGAACGCGCCGGGGGCGACCCGGTCGACGACGTCGGGGAAGTGGCAGAGCAGGATGCGCAGGTCGGCCGTCGGATCGGCCAGCTCCTCGGGCCGCACCCGGCGGTCCAGGAAGGAGCGTGGGTCGACGCCGGCGATCTGGATCCGCCGGCCGCGGAGCTCGACGGTCGCCGCCTCGTCCGCGAGCAGCATGGCCGGAGCGACGTCGAAGGGCGCGGCGCGCCTGGCGAAGGGATCGCGGGCGATGCCGAAGTCGTGATTGCCGAGCACGACGTGGGCTCCGGGGAGCGCGGCGAACAGAGGGTGCAGCCGCGCCTCGCCGCGCGGGTGCGAGAGGAGGTCGCCCGTGACGCACACGAGCTCGGGCCGGCGCTCGGCGACCCAGGAGACCGCGCGCTCGACGGCCGCCGTCCCGCGTGACGGGATGCCGAGATGGAAGTCGGACAGGTGCGCGATGCGGAGTCCGTCGAGCTCGGCGGGCAGGCCGGGAAGCGGGCACGTGCGCGTGAGCGTGCGCAGCCAGCCCGCCTCGAGCCACCCCCAGGCGAGTGCGCCGAGAACGGCGGCGCCGGCGAGTCGAATCGTCCTCACGCCGGCAGGTTAGGGTCTGCTGCGGTCTCCGAGTAAGGATCCGGCGCGACTCGCGCCGCGCCGGAAACCGCCCCTCCGCCAGGTAGAGACGCCGGTGAGCCGGGAACCTTGCGCTCGTAGCCCTGGAGCCGCTGCTAGACCTGGAGCCGCTCGAGGGCGGGCGCCACCGGGACGACGTGGCGCTTGAACCTCAGCTCCGAGTCGGCCAGCCCGGCGGCCACGCCGATCAGCTGCGAGAGGTGGAGGATCGGCAGCTGGAAGTCCTTGCCGGTCGCCTTCTTGAGCTTCGACTGCCACGCGTCGAGCGAGAGGTGGCAGAGCGGACACGGCGTCACCATCACGTCCGCTCCGGCCTCCTTGGCCTGCTCGATCGGCTGGATCAGCTCGCCGAGGGCGGTCTCCTCGCGGGCCTGGATGATCGGGAAGCCGCAGCACTTGATCTTCGCCGGATAGTCGACCGCCTCTCCCCCGCAGGCCGCGATGATCGCCTCGAGCGACCAGGGCCGGTCCGGATCCTCGAACCCGAGGATCTTGGACGGGCGCAGGATCTGACAGCCGTAGAAAGGCGCGACCTTCAGGCCCTTGAGGCCCTTGTGCGCCGCCTGCTTGAGCCGCTCGTAGCCGTCGCCCTCGGCGATCAGCCAGAGCAGGTGCTTGACCTCGATACCCCCGCCGTAGGGCGGCACGCCGACGGCCTCGAGGTTGCGGTTGACGCGCTCGCGCAGGCTGTCGTCGATCTTCAGCTGCCAGTTCGCCTGGCGCAGGTTGAGCGTGCAGACGTTGCAGACGGTCATGAGCGTGTCCGCCCCGGTCGCCTCTCCGAAGGCGAGGATGCGGGCGTTCAGGTGCAGGTAGTAGTCCGGCTCCGCCTCGTGGATGTCCCCGGCGCCGCAGCAGGTGACCGACTCGAGCTCCACGAGCTCGAGCCCCACCTTCGGCGCGAGCGCGCGCGTCGAGATGTCGAGCTCCTTCGCGGAGAGCGCCGCGAGACAGCCTTTGTAGTAGGCGACCCTCAATGCATCAACCTTCGGCGTGCGGCGGCTCGACGCCCGGCTGCACTTCCGGGTCGGAGGTCTTGACGCCCGCTTGCTCGGTGAACTCGATCCGCCCCAGCGCGTGCTCCCCCTGGACGATGCCGAGCGCGCCGTCCCGGCCCTGCGTCTTGACGATGTCGTGCAGCGCGCGCGCCTGCTTCACGTCGGCCGCCACGTGCGGCGGGATGGGCGGCGGGATCTTGCCCCGGCGGGCGAGGCTCATGGCGAACTTGACCTCCTTGATCGCGGAGACGACGCCCTGCGTCTTCGGGACAAGCTCGGTCTCGCGCAGCCAGCCAGTCGTCTCCGCCGACTTGACGAACCACTTCGCGTGCTTCGCTCCCATGTCGCGGTCGATCCCCGCCTTGATCGACTCGGCGCCGAGCTTGGCGATCGCGTCGCGCGGATCGACCCCTTTGGGGCAGCGCTCGGTGCAGAAGTAGCAGCGCGTGCAGTCCCAGATCCCGTGTTCCGAGTTGTACTCCTCGAGCCGCTCGACCAGGGCGCCGTCGCGGGGGTCGCCGACGAAGCGCATCCCCTTGGCGAGCGCCGCCGGGCCGAGAAACTCGGGGTCGGACTCCATCGAGTTGCACTCCGAGACGCAGCAGCCGCAGTTGACACAGAGCGCCTCCTTGTGGATGACGTTCATGCGCTCCTGAGAGACCAGGTACTCCTTCCCCTCCGGCGGCTCGATGTAGCCCGGCTGGAGGTACGGCTTCATCGCCCGCATCTTGCTCCAGAAAGGCGCCATGTCCACGACGAGGTCCTTGACGATCGGCAGGTTGCCCATCGCCGAGACGACGGGCACGTGCCCGGCCTGCGCGATGTCGTACATGCGCGTCTTGCAGGCGAGCACCGCCGCGCCGTCCATGCGCATGCCGCACGACCCGCAGATCATCATCCGGCAGCTCTTGCGGTAGGCGAGCGTGCCGTCGACCTTGTCCTTGATGATGTCGAGGACGTCGAGGAGGGTCGCCCAGTCCGGCGCCTCGACCTCGTAGCGCTCGAGGGCGCGCTCGCCGGTCTCGGCCGAGAAGCGCCAGATCTTGAGGGCGATCTCCATCGTCGTCGAGCCGGGTGCCTGTGCGAGGGGGGTCGACATCAGCGGGTGGTCATGCACACGACGGGGCGCGGCTGCTCGCTTTCGTACAGATAGACCTCTTGCGTCGCCATCAGTACGTCCTCTCCTGCGGCTGCCACTTGGTCATCGTCACCGGGCTCCAGTCGAGCGTCAGCCCGCCGTCCTCCCAGGTCACGATCGTATGCCTGAGGTAGTTCTCGTCGTCGCGGTCCGGGTAGTCGTCCGGCCGCGCGTGCGCGCCGCGGCTCTCCTTGCGCGCAAGGCCGGAGACGACCATGCAGTCGGCGAGCTCGAGCAGGAAGCCGAGCTCGAGCGCCTGCGTGAGGTCGCTGTTGAAGACGTTTCCCTTGTCCTCGACGACGACGTGCTCGTAGCGGTCGCGCAGGGACGCGACGATCTCGCCCTGCCGCTGCATCTGGTCCTCGCGGCGGAACACGCCGAAGTTCTCGTGCATCGTCTGCGCCAGCTCGTCGCGGATCTGCCAAGGCCGTTCGCCCTCCCCGCGGTCGAGCAGCGTGTGGAGGTCGCGCTCGGCGTCGGCGACTGCACTCGGCGGCACGGAGACGGTCGTGTTCGACAGCGCCCAGTCGGCCGCGTGCGCGCCGGCGCGCTTGCCGAAGGTGATCGTCTCCATCAGCGCGTTGCCGCCGAGCCGGTTCGCACCGTGGACCGAGACGCAGGCGACCTCGCCGGCCGCGTAGAGCCCCTCGAGCGACGTCTGACCCCAGACGTCCGTGTCCACGCCGCCCATGTGGTAGTGGGCGCCGGGTCGCACGGGAATCGGGTCGTAGATCGGGTCGATGCCGGCGAAGACCATCGAGAGCTCGCGGGTGCCGTGCAGCCGCTCGAGGATCTTCTCCGCGCCCAGGTGGCGCAGGTCGAGCAGGACGTTGCCGTCGACGCCGCGACCCTCGTCGATCTCGGTCTGCTCGGCGCGCGAGATCACGTCGCGGCTCGCGAGCTCCATCGCGTTCGGGGCGTAGCGCTCGAGGAAGCGGTCGCCCTCCGAGTTGAGCAGGAACGCGCCCTCGCCCCGGCAGCCCTCGGTGATCAGCACGCCCGTGGGCGCGAGAGTGGTCGGGTGGAACTGCATCATCTCCATGTCCTTGAGCGGTACCCCCTCGCGCAGCGCAATCGTCATCCCGTCGCCGGTGCAGGCGTACGCGTTCGTGGTGCCGACGTAGAGCCGCCCCGCGCCGCCGGTGGCGAGGATCACCGTCTTCGCGCCGAGCACCTTCAGGCCGCCCTCCATCAGATCCCAGCTGATCACGCCCTGGCAGCGCCCGTCGTCGACCACGAGCCGCCACGCGAACCACTCGTCGTAGACCTTGAGTTCGCGCTTCAGCAGCTGCTCGTAGAGCACCTGGACGAGGACGTGGCCGGTGATGTCGGCCGCGTAGGCGGTGCGCGGCGCGCCCGCGGCGCCGAAGGGGCGCTGGGCGATGCGGCCG
>JBOHAW010000233.1:0-4514 GCA_050697975.1 Gaiellaceae bacterium | reverse complement strand
CGGTCGAGCTCAGCGTCGAGGGCGATGTGCGCGCGCTGCAGCGCGGGATCGACCTCTCCGCCTACCGGATCGTCCAGGAGGCGCTCACGAACGCGCTCAAGCACGCCGGGCCGGCCACCGCGCAGGTGGTCGTCCGCTACCGGCCCGAGGAGGTCGAGCTCGAGATCACCGATGACGGCCGAGGCCCCGTTGACGGCGGTGAAGGTGGGCACGGCCTCGTCGGCCTGCGCGAGCGCGCCGCCCTCGTCGGCGGCGAGGTCGAGAGCGGAACCAACGGTGGGCGCGGCTACACCGTCCGCGCGCGGCTGCCCGCGTGACAATCAGGGTCCTGATCGCGGACGACCAAGCACTCGTCCGCACGGGCTTTCGCAAGATCCTCGAGTCCGAGCCGGATCTGGAGGTCGTCGGCGAGGTGGGGGACGGCGGCGAGGCGGTCGAGGCCGGGCTCCTCCTTCGTCCCGACGTCGTGCTCATGGACATCCGGATGCCCAGGCTCGACGGACTCGAGGCGACGCGGCGACTCGCGGGCAAGACGCGCGTTCTCGTCCTCACCACGTTCGACCTGAACGAGTACGTCTACGAGGCGCTGCGTGCCGGCGCGAGCGGATTCCTCCTCAAGGACGCTCCCGCCGACCAGCTCGTGACGGCGATCCGCGTCGTCGCCGCGGGCGAGGCTCTCCTCGCCCCGTCCATCACGAAGCGCCTGATCGAGGAGTTCGCGCGCCGTCCGCGCTCGGCGGCGCGGCCGGCAGAGGTCGAGGTGCTCAGTCCGCGCGAGCTCGAGGTGCTCCGGCTCGTGGCGCGAGGGCTCTCGAACGCCGAGATCGCCGGTGAGCTCTACGTGGGCGACGCGACTGTGAAGACGCACGTCTCGCGGATCCTCCATAAGCTGAACCTGCGTGACCGGGTGCAGGCGGTCGTCCTCGCGTACGAGTCCGGGCTCCTGCAGCCGGGCGAGGTCGTCCGTCGGAACGTCGGCGGAACGGGCGGTGTAGCAGCAGAGTGAGGACGGCGATCGCCCTGGCGCTCGTGACGGCACTGGCGCTCGGCGCCGACGCGACGGCGAAACGCTGGGCAGAGCAGGTCGAGGTCTGTGGCGCCTCCGGCTGTGCGCATGTCGAGGGCGAGAGCGCCAGTCGCATCGCGCGGTTGGCCAAGACACTCGAGGGCTGGGGCAAGCCGGTGTGGCGACAGGAGCCGCGACCTTCGCCCTTCTACCGCGTCGTGGTCGATCGAGGAAGCCGCCGGCAGTGGGCGTTTCTGTACGTGCCCTCGGCTCGCGCGTTGCGGATCGACGATCCGGACGACGCTGCGCCATCCTTCTGGCGGACGGGTGCGCCGGCTCTCCGAGCAGCGCTGGCGGGAATCGCGGCCGACGTCGCGCCCTACCGCCGCTCGAAGTATCCGTCCACGTAGCGGGCGCCGGATCGGCGATCCGCGCTTACGCTGCTACAGGGATCAGCCGTGACTCCGCGACGAGCGCCTGGGTCACCTCGGCCAGCTGCTCGCGCAGCGCGTCGTCGACGAGACGGCCGTCCTCGTCGAAGCGCTCCTGCGCGTGCCCGACGGCGACGTCGCCCTCGAGCACGCGTGCCCCGGTCGCGGCCAGCACCTTGCGCAGCTCGGCCTGGGCCCACACCGCGCCAAACGCGCCCGAGCTCGCGCCGACGACGGCGACCGGCTTGTTGCGGAGCACGTTCGTCGCGATCGGCCGCGAAGCCCAGTCGATCGCATTCTTGAGCTGGCCGGGAAGGGACGAGTTGTACTCCGGAGTTGCCATCAGAACGGCGTCCGCGCCGGCGATCGCCGCGCGGAGCGCAGCGACGGCCGCCGGCGCCGGCTGGACGTCGTCGTCCTCGTCATAGGGCGGTACCGCCTTCAGGCCCTCCCACAGCTCGAACTCTGCCGCGCCGTGGAGAAGCTCCGCGGCGGCACGGACGAGCTTCGTGTTGTAGGAGTCGCGGCGGAGGCTGCCCGAGATGCCGAGGACCTTCACGGGCCTTACGCCTCCTGCACGAAGTAGAGCTCGGCGACGAGGGTGACCTCGTTCGCCAGGGCCGGCTTCCCGGTCGGAAGCGGAATGTTCCAGTTCATCCCGAACGCCGTTCGGTCGACGACGGTCGAGAGCTTGAGCCCGAACCTCCGGCGTCCGTAGGGGTCGGTAATCGTGTCCGTGACGATGCCGTCGAGCTCGACCGGCCGGGTGATGCCCTTGATCGTGATCTCGCCGTGCACGGTCAGCCCGTCGCCGGCGCGGTCGATCCCGGTCGAGGCGAACGTGAGCTCCGGGTGCCGCTCGGCATCGAAGAACTCGGGCGACTGCAGGTGGGCGGCCAGGTTCTCGTCCTTGATGTCGACGCTCGCGACGCGGGCCGAGCCGGTCACCGAGGTCTGGTCGTCCGTGGAGTCGAGCGTGGCCTTGACGTCGTGGAGCTGGCCGCGGAAAGTGCCGACCATGTACTCGATCTCGAAGCCGATCGAGGAGTGGGTCGGGTCGAGTTGCCAGGTGCCGGTCGGTAGCGACTGGCGGATTTCCGTCGTGGTGCCCATTGCTAGAACCTCCTTGTGTCCGCTATAGTTGAGGGCGCAAGCAACTGTAGCGAGGAAACGTTGTCCCGTCAAGTATTGACCACTCAAGTTACTCCGGCGCTGGACGCCTGGGTCCGGCTGCTCCGCGCGCACGCGACCGCGACACGAGCGTTGAGCACCAGGCTCGTCGCCGAGCACGGCCTCACGATCAACGACTACGAGGCTCTTCTTCGCCTGTCGCGCGCCGACGGGGAACGCTTGCGCCGTGTCGACCTGGCGGAGACGCTGCTCCTGACCGCGTCCGGGGTGACGCGCCTGCTCGACGGCCTCGAGAGCTCCGGTCTGGTCGAGCGGGCGGCCTGCGCGAGCGACCGCCGCGTCACCTACGCCGTCTTGACCGCCGCCGGGCGCGAGCGGCTCGAAGCGGCCGCCGAATCGCACGTCGGGGCCGTGCGGGCCCTGTTCGAGGACCGCTTCAGCGACGAGGAGGCGACGCAGCTGGCAGCGCTCCTCGGCCGGCTGCCCGGAACCGAGTCCGCCGACGCGGAGGAGTGCACACCCTGAGCGCTACGGCGCTCGGCACTAGCTTGTGTAGCGCGTCGTTCGGGTTCAGCATCTGACGCAGCACATGGCTCGCTCGACGCTCCCAGCGGTCGCGGACGCGCTGCTCGAGCGCGCGCCGTTCCTCGACCTGCTCGACGGGGGCCTCGCGGGCACCGACGCCGGCGGCAGGCTCGTGCTCCTCGGCGGTGAGGCGGGCGCCGGCAAGACGGCGCTCCTGCGGCGTTTTCTCAGCGAGCAAGCGGAGGCGCGGGTCCTCTGGGGCGCGTGCGACGCGCTGTTCACGCCGAGGGCGCTCGGGCCGCTCCTCGCGATCGCGGAGCGGACGGGCGGCGCGGTCCAGGAGCTCGTCGAGCGTGGCGCCAGGCCGCACGACGTCGCCGCCGCGCTCCTCGACGAGCTTCGGCGCGAAAGCCCGACCGTCGTCGTGCTCGAGGACGTGCACTGGGCCGACGAGGCGACGCTCGACGTTCTGCGGCTCGTCGGGCGCAGGATCGAGGGCGCGCCGGCCCTCGTGGTCGCAAGCTTCCGTGACGACGAGCTCGACCGCGGCCATCCGCTCCGGATCGTGCTGGGCGAGCTCGCGAGCTCGCCGGCCACGCGCCGTGTCGCGCTGCCGCCGCTCTCGGTCGACGCAGTGCGCACGCTCGCAGAGCCGCACGGAGTCGACGCGGACGAGCTCTACCGCACGACGGCTGGGAATCCGTTCTTCGTCACCGAGGTGCTCGCGGCGCGCTCGACCGAGATCCCGCCCACGGTGCGAGACGCAGTCCTCGGCCGTGTGGCCCGCCTCGATCCGGCCGCACGCAGCCTGCTCGAGGCCGTCGCCGTCGCCACGCCGCACGCCGAGCTCTGGCTGCTCGAGGAGCTCGCGGACGACCTCCAGCGGCTGGACGAGTGCCTCGCCTCGGGGATGCTCGTCGCGGACGACGGCGCGGTCCGGTTTCGCCACGAGCTCGCGCGCCTCGCCGTCGAGAGCTCGGTCGCGCCACACAGAGCGCGGGCGCTCCACCGCGAGGCGGTGCGCGTGCTAACGGCGCCCGGCCTCGATCCCGACGCCGCGCGGATCGTCCACCACGCCGAGGCGGCCGGCGAAGGGGAGGCCGTCCTCGCGTTCGCGCCCGCGGCGGCCGAGCGCGCTGCCAGAGTCTCCGCGCACCGAGAGGAGTCGGCGCAGTACGCGTGCGCCCTGCGGTTAGCGGCGAACGCTCCGCCCGAGCGCCGGGCGGAGCTGCTGGAGCGCTACTCGTACGCGTGCTACCTCAGTGAGCAGCTCGACGACGCGCTCGTCGCACGCAGCGAGGCGGTCGAGCTCCGCCGCGCGCTCGGTGACCGGCTCCGCGAGGGGGACTCGCTTCGGTGGCGGGGACGCCTGCTCTGGTGCGTCGGCCGCGTCGCGGAGGCCGAGCGGACGGCGCTCGAGG
>JBOHAW010000232.1:0-7694 GCA_050697975.1 Gaiellaceae bacterium | reverse complement strand
GGCCGGATATCGCTGGGAGAGGAACGACCGCGCCTCCCGGCGCAGCTCGTCCTGCTCGGGCGTGAAGGAGAAATCCACGTCAGCGGCCGCGGGGCAGGCCGAGCACACGCTCGGCGATGATGTTGCGGAGGATCTCGGACGTGCCGGCCTCGATCGTGTTGCCGCGGCTGCGCAGCTGCTGGTACTGCCAGTAGCCGCCGAGCGGGCCGTCGCCCGCCGCGAGTGCGGCGTCGGGCCCGAGGATCTCGAGGGCGAGCTTCGTCAGGCGCTGATTCGTCTCCGACCAGTGCAGCTTCGCGCCGGAGCCCTCGGGGCCGGGGACGCCGGTCTGCATGAGCTTCGTGAGCGCGCGGTAGTTCGTGTAGCGGAGCGCCTGGAGCTCGATCCACCCGCGCGCGACGCCGTCGCGGACGATCGGGTCGTCGGCCGCGCGCTCCCGGGCGAGCGCGATCAGCTTCCTCACCGCCACGTCGAGCGCCGCCGTGAGCGCGAAGCCGAGCGTCCCTCGCTCGTGCAGGAGCGTGGTCATCGCCACCTGCCAGCCCTCGCCGATCTCGCCGAGCACGTTCGCGCGCGGCACCTCGACCCCGGTGAAGAAGATCTCGTTGAACTCGGCCTCGCCGGTGATCTGCCGCAGCGGGCGCACCTCCACGCCGGGCGCGTGCATGTCGACGATCAGGTAGGTCAGGCCCGCGTGCTTCGTCGACTCAGGATCGCTGCGCGCGACGAGGATGCAGAAGTCGGCGAGGTGCGCATAGGAGGACCAGACCTTCTGTCCGTCGACGACGAAGCGGCCGTCCTCGAGCGCTGCGCGCGTGCGCACGCCGGCAAGGTCCGAGCCGGCCCCGGGCTCGGAGAAGCCCTGACACCAGATCTCCTCCGCGGACAGGATCTTCGAGAGGTGCGCGGCCTTCTGCTCTTCGGTTCCGTGCGCGATGATCGTCGGGCCGGCCATGCCGAGGCCGATCACGCCGATGTGCGCCGGCGCCTCCGCGCGCGCCATCTCCTCGAGGAAGATCGCCTGGTGGCTGTAGGGCGCGCCGCCGCCGCCGTACTCCTTGGGCCAGGTCAGCCCCGCGTAGCCGGCCTCGGAGAGCTTTCGGCTCCAGTCGCGCCCGAGCTCCTCGAAGCGCGCCTCGCCGCCGCGCAGGCCGCGCAGCTCGTCCGTCAAGCTCGCCTCGATCCAGGCGCGCACCTCCGAGCGGAAGGCGGCCTCCTCGGGCGTGTCCCGCAGGTCCACGCGGAGACCCTAAACCAGCTTCTGACCGGTCAGGCGCCCGACGCGGGATCCGTGGCGACCGCGCCCGCGTACTCGTCCCTGCTCCGGCGCAGCGCGAGCATGCCGATCAGCAGCAGCGCGGCCTCGACGACGGTGATCGCCAGTCGGTTCAGCACCGTCGCGCCGAGGGCGACGCCCTCCGAGGCCACGGCCAGGATCAGGCCGTACATCGACGCCTCGCGGACTCCGAGGCCCGACGGCGCGAACACCGCGAGCACGGCCACGATCGCTCCGACGGCGCTCGTCCCGCCGAGGAACGGGATCGCCGCGACGTCCGGATCGCCGCCCACGCCGCGGATGAGGAAGAAGAGCGCGACGCCGCCGAGCGGCCACGTGACCGCGTAGAACGCGAGCAGCCCGAGCGTCGTCCGGTACCGGAGCGCCGGCACCTCCTCGGCGCCGAACGGGCGCAGCACCCGCAACGCGATCGGCCGGAAGATGCGCGGGTGCAGCAGGACGGTGACGACGCCGGCGAAAGCGAGCAGGGGCGCGTACGGGACGTCGACCACGCCGACGAGCGGCAGGCTGGCGAACAGCACGAGCACGCCGGCAACCGCGGAGAGGCCGGCCTCGAGCGCGATCGAGGCGAGGACGATCGGCGTGTCGGTGACGCCGAAGCGGCGCACCGCCACCACGCGGGCAGCCGGAGTCCAGACCCCGCCCGGGATGTACTTCGCCAGCATCGACACCATCTCGCTCTGGAGCGCCACGCGGTAGCGGATGCGAATCCCCATCGCGGCGAGGATCCGCAGCCAGCCGACGACGAAGAGGAGGTAGTACGCGGCGATCACGACGCACGCGATCGCGAGGTCGACGGGATCGGCGTGGCGCAGCCGCGGCGCGGCGTCGGGCCAGACGTCGCGCACCGCCCAGGCGAGCGAGGCCACCAGGATCGCGAGAGCCGCCAGCTGCACGGGAATGCTGATGCGGCGGTCGTGCGCCCACCGTGACAGCGTGTTTCGCAACCGGTGCTCCATCCCTCAAGGGTACTTCGCGACGCTCGGGCTGAGAACCCGCCCGCGAGGCAGCCGGCGGGAGTGGTTCACCCGGCGTCCTCCCCGGCCAGGAGCCTGCGGAAGGCCGCGTACTGCCCCGCCTTGCCGACGGTGACGAGGGTGTCCCCGCGCTGGATGACGTCGTCGGGTTGCGCGCCCGAGACCGATTCCGGCTCCCGCAGGATCGCGATCACGGTGATACCGGTCCTGGCGCGGAAGGCGGTCTCGGCGAGCGACCGGCCGACCGCAGGGCTCGAGTCCGGCACCGGGACCCACTCGATCAGAAGCTCTCCGAGCGCCATCTCGAGGTCCTCGACGATCTTCGGCCGCTCGTAGGCGCCGCCGATGACGGCACCGAGCTGGCGGGCCTCGTCGTCGTCGAGCGCGATCACCGACTCGGGCTCCTCGTCGTCGGCGTGGGGGAACCAGTAGAGCTCCCGCTTGCCGTCGTTGTGGAGGATGACCGCGAGACGGCCGCCGCCGTCGAGGCGGAGCGTGTACTTGACTCCGACGCCGGGCAGCCGCGTCTCGCGAAGATCGATAGGCATGGTTTACCTCCCCTGGGCGAGTCTAGGGACTGGGAACAGGCGCCGGCCGACCACCTTCGACTCCTTCATCAGGACGACCCCGAGCGAGGCGGTGATCAGAACGTAGAGGCCGGCGAAGGCGACGAGCTTCGACTGCACTCCGCCCGAGAGCTGCGCATTCTCCGAGGCGATCTGGGCGAGGATGATCGTGAACTCGCCGTGGGCGACGAGGGCGACTCCCGCGTTGAAGCTCTGACGTGGGCTGAAGCTTCCGACGATCCCGGCGACGTAGCCGCCGCCGATCTTGCCGACGAGCGTGACGGCGACGGCGCCAGCGAGGATCCAGCCCACCTCGCCGATCGCGGCGACGTCGATCGAGAGTCCGAAGACGAAGAAGAAGAGCGCGGCGAACACGTCGCGGAAGCTGAAGAAGCGCTCCTCGATCTCCTCGCGCACCGACGTCTCGGAGAGGACGATCCCGGCCATGAGCGCGCCGATCGCCGCCGAGAGGCCGAGCTCCTCCGCAATCGCGGCCATCCCGACCAGAAAGCCGACGACCGTGAGCAGGAACAGCTCGCGGGGAAGCCAGTCCAGGAAGCGATCGATCGCCGTCGTGAGCCACTTCGAGATCGCGAGCGAGACCGCGACGAAGCCGATCGCCTTGCCGACGATGGCAAGCGTCGTCGCGGCCGCGCCGCCGCCGCCGCCGGCGAACCCGAGCACGAGCGCGATCACGAGATCCTCCGCGACGAGGATCGCCAGCACGAGGTCGGTCTCGTCGTCGGCCAGGCGCCGGAAGTCGATCAGGCCCTTGACGGTGATCGCGCTCGAGGAGACGTAGATCGCCGCCGCCAGGATCAACGCGCCGAAGCCGAAGCCGAACGCGGCGACACCGACGACGAGCCCGAGGCCGGCGTTGATCGCGAAGTCGATCGCCCCGCCCACGAACACGTGCCGGTGGCTGCGCGCCAGCCGCCCGAGCGTGAACTCCAGCCCGAGGAAGAAGAGCAGGAAGACGATTCCGAGCTCGGCGACGAAGTCGGTGACCTCGGAAGGCTCGATCACCGCCAGCTGCTTCGGCTCGTTCGGACCGAGGAGGAGCCCGGCCAGCAGGTACGCCGGAATCGCCGAGAGGCCGAGGCGGCTCGCGGCCAGCCCGAGCGCTGCGAGCACCCCGATCGTGACCGCGAGCTCGGCGAGCGTCATCGGTGCCCGGGAGGATCCACGATTGGGACGACCCTGTGCGGCACCTCGGCTTCAGGCCGCCTACCGGCTGATCGAGCCGACCGACTCGACCGTGCCGTCGGGGTGCCAGCGCTGGAGCCAGAGCGACCCGCGATCGAGCTCGCCCTTTAGGTACTTCACGGTGAGCGATTGCCAGCTGATCCCGGCGAGGCGGTCGACAGCCTCCTCGAGTCCCATGAAGCGAGCCTCGAGCACGAGGCCGTCCGGATCGCGCGGCGCCGGCTCGCCCTCCCACGCATCGACGTCGAACGTCCACACCGTGACGAGGTAGCCGCGCCCGGGACCGGCAGACCCGTGCAAGTGCTCGGGCCGCCGGTTGTCGATCTGCACGACGAAGGCGAGGTGTCCCGGATCGACGACGCGGAGCCCGGTCTCCTCGAGCACCTCGCGTCGAAGGCCCTCGGTCACGAGCTCGTCGCCCTCGACCGCGCCGCCGGGGGTCGACCAGAACGGCTCCTCGCCGGGCGCGCCCTGACGGACCATCACGATCTCGTCGCCGCGGCGCATGATCGCCGCCGCGACGTGGATCACCGGCCGCGCACCGGTGACGCCTCCGCTGTCCTTCGGCTTGCCCGCGCGCTCCAGCAGCACCGCGAGCGGCAGGTCGGCGAGCGCGGGCACGACGATGTCCGCCTCGTCGAGTCCGAGCGACGCCGTCACGCCGTTCGGGACTGCGACGCAGAAGAGGCCGGCCGCCTTGGCCGCCCGGACGCCGTTCGGCGAGTCCTCGAACGCGATCGCCTCGTCTGCGCGGAGCCCGAGGCGGTCGAGCGCCTCGAGGTAGAGCGTCGGCCGCGGCTTCGCGCGCGCCGGGTCACGGTCGGCGGTGACGATCGCGTCGAAGTGCTCCGCGCGCTCGAGCCGGGCGAGGTGGCGGTCGATCCAGTCGCGCGACGCGCTGGAGACGATCGCCGTCGCGAGCCCGAGCTCGCGCGCCCGCTCGAGGTACTCGAGCACACCGGGCCGCAACTCCTCGACCTCCGCGAGGGCCAGCTCGCGCACGCGCTGCCGCTCGAGGACGGCGTCGCGGTCGAGCGGTCCCGAGAGCTCCTCGAGGTGGGCGAACGGGTCGAACCCGCCGACCGTGCCGATGATCGCGGCCCAGCGCTCGAACGGCAGCTCGTGCCCGTGCTCGCGGTACACCTCCTGCCACGACGCGAACGACGTCGTCTCGGTGTCGACGATCAGGCCGTCGAAATCGAACAGGAGCCCCCGGACCGCCACGAGCGTGCAGAGTAATCGTGCACGCGTCCGCGACCCAAACCGGGCGAATGGAGCAGACCTATACTCGACGAATGCGACGCTTCAACCTCTTCGCCGCAGAGGTTGAGTACGACGCGGCCGACCCGGAGGAGTACCGAGCCGGCATGGCACGCTTCGGCTCGCTGATCGGGGCGACGATGCTGGGCGGCACGGTGTACGAGCTCCCTCCGGGGCAGAGCAACTGTCCGTACCACTACGAGTACGGCAACGAGGAGTGGCTGATCGTGCTCGAAGGGCGTCTGACGTTGCGGCACCCCGAGGGCGAGGACGAGCTCGACCCGGGGGACGTGGTCTCCTTCCCGGTCGGGCCCGACGGGGCGCACAAGCTGACGAATCGCACGGAGTCGCAGGTCCGCGTCCTGATGCTCTCGACGCAGCACGAGCCGTCCGTCGCCGTCTATCCCGACAGCGACAAGATCGGCCTCTGGCCGGGCGATCGGCGCGACCACATTCTCGTGCGGCGCGAGAGCGGCGTCGACTACTGGGATCGCGAGGCCTAGCTGACCGGACCCTGCGCGTCCCCGCGTGCCACGGCCAGGCGGGCCTGTGGCCGCTCGGCCTGTCGAACCGCGCGGACGACGTCGCGAGTGATCGCCGCTGCAAAGCTGTCGTTCGCGAGCAGGCCCTCGAGCTCGCCCGGCTCGACGGCGAGGACGATCGCCCGCTCGCGCGCGGCCGCGGTCGCGGTCGCCGCGCCACCGGCGATCAAGCCCGCGTAGCCGAAGCCGCGTCCCGGGCCGGCCAGCGCGACCCGGATCGCGCTGCCGGCCCGGCGGATCGCCTCCTCCACGGCTCCGTTCAGGGTGTCGAACAGGGCCCGAGGGCGATCGCCCTCGGCGACGAGCACAGCGCCGGGCGCCACCCGTTCGACGCTCGCGTGTGCAAGCAACTCATCGAGCGCGTCGCCCTCGTACTCGCGGAAGAAGGGCAGTCCGAGCAGGTACGCCCGCTCGGGGGGCTGTGCCGCCTGCCCGCGCGCGGCGGTCACAGCTGCGAGCTCGCCCGTGAGCGATGCCGCGAGCGCGCGGTGGCGCTCGCGGAGGCGGGCGCACGCGAGCTCCGCCAACCTCCTCCGCAGCGCCCGGGCGCCCTCGTCGCGGCCGCCGACGAGCGCATGGAACTCCGCGCCGCCGAGACGCAGGACCCGGGTCGGCTCGAGCGAGCGCACCGTCGCGCTCCGGAGCCCGCCGTCGAGCAGCGCGAGCTCCCCCAGCACCTCGCCGGGGCCGAGGGTCGCGAGCTCGACCTCACGCCCGCCCGGCAACCGCGCCGCCACGACCACGGTGCCCGTCTCCACCACGTACAGCGCGTCGGCCGGCTGTCCCTGCCGCCACAGCTCCTCGCCGGCAGCGAGGTCCGCCGCGCTCAGAACGCCGGCGAGCTCGCCGAGCTCGACGCCCGCGAACAGCGGCAACTGCCGCAGCAGCCGCTCAGACGTCGAGGTCACGCAGCTCCATGTGCAGCTCGTCGCCGTCCAGCGAGGCGGCGAGCAGGGAGTACTCGGGCACCTCGAGCCAGGTCGAGGCGTCCGACGTGAGCGGCTCCGAGGCGATCAGCAGCGAGCGGACGGGTCCGTCGCCGGCCATCGTCCACTCGCCCTCGTGGAGCGCGTAGCGGTCGCCAAGCGTGTACCAGAGGCTGACGTACGGGAGATCGACCTCGAGCAGCGAGTCGGAATCCGGGTACCAGCCGTAGTCGTAGCTGAAGCGCGTGGCGACCAGCGCGCTGCCGGTCGTGACGAACAGGTTCGTCGGCGACGACGTGTCGATGCCGTGCCGAGCGCGCACGTCTCGCACGATCTCGAGCGTCCTCACCGTCGCGTCGGCGAGGTCGTTCACGCCGGGCGCACCGTACGGATCGTCGAGCTGCGACAGGAGGACGGCGTACAGCCACGCCGAGTCGCTCGTACCCTCGATTCGCTCGCGCACCTCCGGGCGAACGTGCGGGACGAGGTCGAACCGCATGCGCTCGAACTCGCGCAGGTGACCGTTGTGCGCGAGCGTGACCGCCGCCCCCGGATGGCGGAACGGATGGAGGTTGACCTCGCTGACGATCTCCGAGTCGGAGAGCGGGACGCCGCGCACGTGCGCGAGGACGCACGTCGGCTCGAGCTTCCGGGCGAGGCTGCGGAGGTTCCGGTCGTACACGGGAAGCGTCATCGCGCGGTAGAGGAACGGGTCCGCAGGCCGTGCCGATCCGGGCTCCCAGGCGGCGAATCCGAAGCCGGCGAGGTTCAGCACGGCGGTCATCCGCGGGCTGTGCGCCTGGCGCACGAGCGAGCTGTCCGTCTCGTAGAGGACGTCCTCGAGCGAGAGCGGGCACCCGAGGTATGCGAGAACGCGGCACATCGAAAGGCCAACGGGATGATTCTCGACCGGACGCAGC
>JBOHAW010000231.1:0-10532 GCA_050697975.1 Gaiellaceae bacterium | reverse complement strand
TCTACGACAAGGGCGGCGACGCGCACTACGACTTCACGTCGGCCTTCATCAAGTCGATGCGCGGCTCCGACCCCGACGCCGCCGTCTACTACCTGGCGGCGATGCTCGAGGGCGGCGAGGACGCGCGCTACGTCGCGCGGCGCATGGTCGTGCTCGCCTCCGAGGACATCGGAAACGCCGATCCGCGCGCGCTGCTGGTCGCGGTCGCGGCCGCCCAGGCGGTGGAGCACGTGGGTCTGCCCGAGGCGCGCCTGAACCTGGCGCAGGCGGCGATCTACCTGGCCCGGGCGCCCAAGTCGAACGCCACCTACCGCGCCCTCGGCGCGGCGGCGAGGGACGTGCGCGAGCTCGGCAACGTGCGACCGCCCAAGTCGCTCCGGGACGCGAGCTACGGCGGCCGGGAGCTCGGGCACGGCAAGGGCTACGTCTACCCGCACGACGACCCCGCCGGCTTCGACGTCGACTACCTGCCGGACGAGCTGAAGGGCCGCCGCTACTACGAGCCCTCGGACAGCGGCGAGGAGTCGGAGGGCTAGGGGCCGGTCCGGGACGTCGCCACGGTGGATGACACGCGGGACGCGGCGCGAGGCAAGGAAGCAGGGAGCGTCAATATGCAGACATATTGGCGCGACTGAGGACGCCGCATCGCGTCGCGTCCCGCCTGTCAGGCGCCCTGGATTACTTTCCGGACAGGCCCCTAGACCGCGGCGGCCGGGTCCGACTCGCGCACGGCGTGCTCGAAGAGCTCCGGCGGAATCGGCTTCGGCAGCACGCGGTAGTTCATCGTGCGGCCGTAGGCCTTCGCGTAGGCGGCCACGGGGTCGCCGGTGACGATGATCACCGGAACGTCGTCGCCGAGGGCGTCGGCGACGCCGAAGCCGTCCATACCCGGCAGACCGATGTCGAGCACGGCCAGCGACGCGTGCTCGCGCTTCATCAAGCCCAGCGCTTCTTCCCCGCTCGCGGCCGCAACGACGCGGTAGCCCATGTGCTCGAGCTCGGAGACGAGGTATGCCCGCAGCGAGGCGTCGTCCTCGACGACGAGCGCAGGACCGGAGGTGGGCGGCATGCGTTCGACGGTACTCCCTTTGCGCCACTTCGTCCAGATACGCTGCCGCGAATGCGCTTGCACGTCCACGAGTGGGGCGACCCGGGCGCTCCCCCACTCGTCTGCCTTCACGGGGTGCGGGGCCACGGGCGCGTGTTCCGCAAGCTCGCCGAGGAGCGGCTGGCGGCTCGCTTCCGCGTCGTCGCCTTCGACCTGCGCGGCCACGGGCGCTCCGACGACGACCCTCCGTGGGATCTCGGGGCGCACCTCGAGGACCTCGAGGACACGGCGGACGCCCACGGCCTCGCGCGTGCGGTCTGGCTCGGGCACAGCTTCGGCGGTCGGCTCGTGATGGAGCTCGTAGCGCGCGCTCCCGAGCGCGTCGAACGCGCCGTCCTGCTCGACCCGGCCATCTGGGCGCCGCCGCAGACCGGCCGCGAGCGCGCCGAGGGCGAGCGGCCCGACCGCTCCTACGGCTCGGTCGAGGAGGCGATCGTGCAGCGCATCGTCGACTCGCGTCTCCACCACACCCCGCGCGCGCTGCTCGCAGAGGAGATGGACGAGCACCTGCTGCGGAGCGACGACGGCCGCTTCCGGTACCGCTACTGCCAGAGCTCCGTCGTCACGGCGTACGGCGAGATGTCGAAGCCGCCGCCCGATTTCTCCGCCCTCCGCCTCCCGACGCTGCTCGTTCGCGGCGCGCTCACCGACGTCGTGCCCGAGATCTTTCTCGACGTCTACCGCGAAGGGGTGGGCGACGCGCTCGAGGTCGAGACCGTCCCGGGCGGCCACAACGTGCTCTGGGATGCGTTTGCCGAGACCGCCGACGCCGTCGAGCGCTACCTCGGCTAGAGAATCCTCGCCCCCAGCGCACTCGCGACGAGCTCGACCGCGAGCTTCGCGGTCTCGTTCTCGCGATCGAGGATCGGGTTCACCTCGACCACCTCGAGCGACCCGGCGAGGCCCGACTCGGCGACGAGCTCGAGCGCGAGGTGCGCCTCGCGGTACGAGAGCCCGCCCCGAACGGGCGTGCCGACGCCCGGCGCGACGTCGGGATCGACGGCGTCCATGTCCAGGGAGACGTGGACGAAGCCCGGTCCGGCCACATGGGCGAGCGACTCGCGGACCGCCCGCTCGATCCCGAAGCGATCGACGTCGCTCATCGTGTAGACGCGCGCACCGAGCCGGCCCAGGAGCTCGCGCTCGGCGGTGTCGAGCGAGCGGACGCCGACGAGCGCGACGCGGCCCGGGTCGACTGCGGGCAGTGTCCACGCCTCGCTCTCGAACTCGGGCCCCGCGATGCCGAGCGCGGCGGCGAGCACCATGCCGTGGACGTTGCCGCTCGGCGAGGTCGCCGGCGTGTTCAGGTCGCCGTGCGCGTCGATCCACACGACGCCGCCCGGCCCGTGGACGCCGGCGAGGGCGCCGAGGGTCCCGAGCGCGACGGAGTGGTCGCCCCCGAGTACGAGCGGCAGGAAGCCCTCGCGAACGGCGTGCGTCACGAGGCGCGCGATGCGCGCGCACGTCGCCTTGATCTCCGGCAGGTAGCGTGCGCGCTCGTCGGCGACCGCGACCGACTCCGGGACGGCGGCCTCGACGTTGCCCCAGTCGAGCGGCTTCCGGCCGAGCTCCGCGAGGCGGGTTTCGAGGCCGGCATACCGGATCGCGGACGGCCCCATGTCGACGCCGCGGCGTCCCTGGCCGAGGTCGAGCGCCGCGCCGATCACCGCGACCGTCGCTCCGTCGGACTGCGCGCTCACGCGCGCAAGGCTAGCGACGGAGGACTCGACTGGAACCGGCCTGAGCTCGTCCAGATGGCGAGGGCCGGAATCGAACCGGCGACACCACGGTTTTCAGCCGTGTGCTCTACCGACTGAGCTACCTCGCCGCGAGGCGGAAGTGTATCCGGCGCAGAAAGAAGGACGTCCGGACCGGTGATACCGCGCCGCGAACGCCCTTTCGGGCCGGAACCCTAGACGGCCTCGCCCTTCCGCGCAAGAAACGCCGTCGCCCGTCCGGCGTCGATGTCCGCAAACTCCGTGAATCCGCGGCGCTCCAGCTCGGCCCGTAACCGCTCGGAGGGGACGTAGATGGGCGTCCGCGGACCGAGCGAGAAGCCGAAGACCACCCATCCGCCCGGTGCGAGCGCGCGCGCGAGCTCGTCGAAGAAGGGGATCATGTTCGCGAGGCCGACCAGGTCGAACATCGCGTCGCCGTACGGAAGCTCGGCCGCGTCGGCCTGCTCGAAGCGAACACGACCCCTCAGCTCGGCCGGCGTCTTGCGCCGCGCCTCGCGCAGCATGGCCTCGGCCACGTCGACGCCGAGCACGTCCGCGCCCGGCCAGCGGCGCGCGATCGCAAACGCGCTGTCGCCTGTGCCCGCACCGAGGTCGAGCGCCCGCCGCGGAGCCACGGGCACCGCCGCGAGGCCGGCCTCGAACCCCGCCAGATGGGTGCGAGCACGCCCCGCGTCCCAGACCGGCGCAAGCCGCTCGAACTGGCGCCGAAGCGGCCGCCGGAAGACGCGCCACAAGCGGGGTGAGCGCACTACGGCGGTGGTCGCGAGCCGCGCGAAGCGGCGGCCGGGCCTCACGGCAGGTTCAGATGGATCCGCAGCTCCTGGCCCGGAACGGCGTGGAACAACGCGGCGGCACTTCCGCGGTTGATCGCAACGGAGATGTTCCGGTAGGCGTCCTCGTAGAGGATGATGTCGCCGGGGCGGGCGTCGCCGAACGTCCGGGCCGCGATCGCGTAGTAGCGCTCGTGGCTGAGCTCGAGCTCGACCCGCGTCCCGGGAACCACGCCGCACTGGTCGAGGTGCTCGCGCGTCAGGTTGAGCTGGACGTTCCCGAAGGAGTCGACATAGAGCACCGTGGCGCGGATCCGGTTCGATCCCATCTCCGCCTGCGGCAGGTCGAGCCGGACGAGAGCGTCCGGGGCCACCGGCGGCCCGAGCTCGCCCGGGGCGACGCCGAGCGCCAGGTGCGCCGCCGCCGGGGAAAAGATGTCCCGGCCGTGGAACGTGCGCGAGACCACCGGCAGGGCGTAGTCCGCGTTCACGATCTCGTACGCAGCGGCGATCCCGCCCTCCCGCTCGGCGGCCGGGACGAGCAGGCCGTTGTCCGGCCCGACGTAGAGGCGCCCGCCGGCATCCCGTAGCACGAGCGCCCGGCGCTGGCCGCCCACCCCGGGGTCGACGACCGCCAGGTGCACGCCCTTCGGCATGTACGGGATCGTGTTCCTGAGCACGAGGGCGCCCTGCAGGACCATGGCGGCCGGAATCCCGTGCGAGATGTCGATGATCTCGGCGTCGGGAGCGATCCCCTTCATCACTCCGTGGCACGTGCCGACGAGGTCGTCCTGGAGGCCGAAGTCTGTGAGGAAGGTGATGAACACGCAGCTCAGGGAGCCGGAGGCCGGTAGCGCAGGTCGCCGGAGTATGCACCGCCGGCGAGGAGGGTGGCGGCAGCCCGCTCGAGCGCGGCCAGGGCGATGCCGAGCGGGCCGGGCCCGAAGCTGACGCGGGCGACGCCGAGCTCGCGGAGGCGGGCGAGCGGGGGCGAATCGGACGTGGCCAGCACGCTGAGCCGTCGTTCCAGCGCCTCCGCGAGCCGGCCGATCGTCTCCTCGTCCCGCACGCCCGGGACGAAGACGCAGTCGGCGCCGGCCACGAGGTAGGCGCGACCGCGCGCGACCGCCTCGCCGAGTCGGTCCGGCGCGGCTCCGGCGCCGGCCAGGTAGACGTCGGTGCGGGCGTTGATCACAACGGGCACGTCCGCGGCCGCGCCGCGCTCACGGACGGCGGCCACGCGGGCTGCGTGCTCGTCGGCGGGACGCAGCGGCTCGTCGCGATCGCCCGTTCCGTCCTCGAGGTTGAAGCCTGCGGCCCCTGCCTCGATCGCCTGCGCGGCGCTCTCCGCGACGGCGGCCGGATCGGCTCCGTAGCCGCGCTCGAGATCGACGGTCACCGGCAGGTCGACCGACCGCGCGATCCGGCCGATCGCCGCCACCATCTCCGCCAGCGGCATCCGCTCTCCGTCGGGGTACCCGTGCGCCGCGGCGATCGACCAGCTCGCCGTGGCGATCGCCCGGCACCCCGGCAGTGCCGCCAGCACCCGAGCGCTGGCGACGTCCCAGACGTTGACGAGCACGAGCAGCTCCGGCTCGTCGTGGAGCCGCCGCAGAAGCTCGGCCTTGGCCCGCTGTCCCGGCACGCGAGGACCTTAGACGGCGACGCGTGCGACCGCGGCGACGAGGCCGTCGAGGTCGTGGGTGCTCGCCTCGGCGAGCACTCGAACGCCGAGCTCCTCGGCTGCACGAGTCGTCTGCGGGCCGATCGAGACGGCGGGCATCGGCGAGCGCAGCGCCGCGAACGACCGCGCGGCCGAGGCCGACGCGAGGACGACGAGGTCGCCGTCGGGCGCCTCGGCGGGCCGCAGCTCCACGGCGCGGTAGAGCGGCACGAAGTCGGCCCCGAGCTCGTCGACGAGCAGGCGCCGGGCACCCTCCGCGGCCGCGAGGAGGACGCGGCCCGCGGGCCGCGGAAGCTCGGCCAGGAGGCCTTCCTGCGTCGACACCTCCGGCACGAGGTCGGGCTGGACGCCGCCCCCGGCGAGGGCCGCCGCCGTGCCGGGGCCGATGGCGGCGACTCGCGGCAGCGTGCCCTGGCGGCGGCGCAGCAGCTCCGCCGCCCCGTTCGGGCTCGTCAGCACGACCCAGTCGTAGCCGCCGACGTCGACCGGGCCCCGACCGAGCGCCTGGAGCTCCACCAGCGGGCAGAGGACGACCTCGTGGCCGAGCAGCTCGAGACGCTCCGCGAGCGCCTCCGCCTGCCCCCGCGGTCGCGTCACCACGATCTTCACGGGAGGGCGGCGAGCAGCTCACGGGCGACCTCGGACGGATCCTGGCCACGCCGCCTCTCGATCCAGCCGCCGTCCTCGTCCGCTACCAGGGCCGTCAGCACCGCGCCGTCGTGGTAGGCGGCAACCGGGGCGAGGCAGCCGCCGCCGATCAACGCGACGCAGCGCCGCTCCGCCTCCACGCGCCGATGGGTCTCGGCGTCGTCCAGCGCCTCGACCAGCCGCTCCTCGCCCGCCCGCACCTGCAGGGCGAGCGCGCCCTGGCCCGCCTCGGGCAGCAGCTCGTCCGGATCGAACCGGTACCCGATCTCGCCCGAGAGCCCGAGCCGCTCGAGCCCGCAGGCGGCGAGCACGATCGCGTCGAGGCCGCGCTCGCCCCGCTTGCGCAGACGGGTGTCGATGTTTCCCCGCAGCGGCTCGATCGTGAGCTCCGGCTCGAGGGCGAGCAGCTGTGCGCGGCGCCGGACCGAGGCCGTCCCGATTCGCATCCCGGGCCGGAGCTCGCCGGCGCCGCAGAGCGCGTCGCGCGGATCCTCGCGAGCGAGATACGCCCCGACGGCGAGGCCGCGATCCGTGGTCGACGTCATGTCCTTCGCCGAGTGCACGGCGACGTCGATGCGCCCGTCGAGCAGGGCTTCCTCGAGCTCCTTCACGAAGACCCCGCGCTCTCCGATCTCGCCGAACGGCCGCGTTCGATCGCGGTCGCCGGCCGTCGTCATCGGCACGAGCGCGATCTCGACCCCCGAGCCGCGCAGCCGCTCGACCGCCAGCCCGGCCTGGGTGAGGGCGAGCCTACTGCCGCGAGAACCGACGCGAATCAGCACGGCAGCGGCGGTGGCCCGCCTTCGTCAGCCCGCAGCTGCGAACACTCCGGGGCCGGACGCGCACGAACGCCGTCGGCGCCTGGACGGGCAGGGGACGCCCGGTCATCGACCGGAGACCGGTCAGCGCTCTTCCTCGCCTAGGCCGAACAGGTGCCGCACGGCGTCAGCATAGAGCACCCCGTCGGCTGTCACCGCCGCCTGCTTCATGCGCACGGTCGGCAGGTGCAGGAGCTTGTTCACGATCTGGGCAGTCGCCGACTCGACCGCGCGGCGCTCCGCGTCCGAGAGGTGCGCGAGCCGGCCCTCGAGCCGGGCGAGCTCGGCGGTCCGAATCTCCTCGGCGCGAGCGCGCAGCGACGCGATCGCGGGCACGACGTCGAGTGACGCCTGCCAGGCACGGAAGCGCTCGGCCTGCTCCGCCACGATCGCCTCCGCCCGCTCGGCCTCGCGGCGCCGTCCGGCCAGGCTCTCCGCCACGACGGCCTCGAGGTCGTCGATGTCGTAGAGGTAGCAGTCGTCGAGCTCGTGGATGGCCGGGTCGAGGTCGCGGGGCACGGCGAGGTCGATCAGGAAGAGAGGGCGCCCGCGGCGAGCGGGCAGCGCGGCCTCGACCTGCTCGCGGCGCAGGACGAAGTCGGGCGCGCTCGTGGACGAGACGACGACGTCTGCGCGCTCGAGCTCGGTGCCGATCTGCTCGAGGGGCAGCGCATCCGCTCCGAACCGCCGGGCGAGGTCGGCGGCGCGATCGAGCGTGCGGTTCGCGACGAACTCGATCCGGGCGCCCCGCGAGAGGAGGTTGCGCGCCGTCAGCTCGCTCACCTTGCCCGCGCCGACGATGAGGATGCGTCGCCCGTCGAGCTCTCCGAAGACCTGCTGAGCAAGCGCGGCGGCGGCCGCGGACACCGACGCGGGGCTCTCCGCGATGGCGGTCTGCGCCCGCACCTTCTTCCCGGCGTGCAGCGCCTGCCGGAAGAGGCGGTCGAGCAGCGGGCCCGGGCTCCCGTGCTCGTACGCGGAGCGCACCTGGCCGAGGATCTCTCCCTCGCCCGGCACCATCGAGTCGAGGCCGGCCGCGACGCGGAGGAGATGAAGGGCGGCGGCCTCGTCACGCAACCGGTAGAGCGCCGGCGCGAGCTCGGGGTCGAGGAGCGCCTCCTGTGCGCGCCGAGCTGCCTCGGCGGCGTCCTCGTGGGCGACGTAGAGCTCGGTCCTGTTGCACGTCGACAGGCAGACGGCCTCGGCGCCGCCGGCCGCGAGCGCGCGGGAAAGCCGCGCTGCCTCCTCCAGCCCGAGCGCCGCCCGCTCCCTCAGCTCGACCGGGGTGCGGTGGTGGGAGATGCCGGCGAGCGCGAGCTTCATGCGGCGAAGTGGGTGACGGGGAGGATGAGCGCGACGACGGCGAGGCCGCTGAGGCTCACATACGCCGCGCGGCGGCCGTGCAGGCCCGCGACCCGGCGCAGCAGCAGGAAGCCCGCGTACACCACCCAGGCGACGAGCGTCGCGGCCATCGCCGGGTCGAAGCGCCCGCCGTCGACGGCGTAGCTCGCGAGCCCGAGCGCGATCCCGAGCGTGAGCCCCGCGAGGGAGACGGCGACCGTGCGCGCCGACAGCCGGTCGAGGGCCTCGAGCGGCGGTACGCGCAGGCGCAGAACCGTCGCCTCCCGCCGCTTCAGGCGCCGCTCGTGCCAGAGGAAGAACGCCGAGAGGCCGGCCGCGAGCGTGAAGCCGGTGAACGCAGCGAGCATCAGGGCGACGTGCAGCGCCAGCAGCACGCCGGGGCCGTCGCCCTCGGCGCCGACGCCCCCGCCCGCGTACGCGAGCGCGAGCAGCACCGCCGCGACCGGCATCACGCCGAGACCCAGGAGGCGGAAGCGCGGCCGGCAGCCCCAGATCAGGTACGCACCGACGACGAGCCAGGCGAAGAGGTTGAGGGCGCCCGCCCAGGTCGACCACGGGAAGCCGTCGGCACGGGCCGCCTGAGCCGCCAGGAGACCGGTCTGGGCGAGCCAGCCGATGCGGACGCCCCAGATCCCGAGCCGTCCGGCGAGGCCCGGGTGCCGCGCCTCTCCGAGGAGCGCCACCGCCGCCTCGCCGTAGGCGACCAAAGCAGGCCAAAACAGCAGCTCAACCATTCGGGTCACTTGCTCGCAACGGCGGGGGAACCTCCCGGTGCCCCCGGGCCCCTTCCCCCGGTCCGCTTCCGCGGACAGGCCGCTTCGCGGCCGGCCAAAACAGCAGCTCAACCATCGGGCGCCCCTCTCTTGCGCACGAGCTCGGTCAACTCGCCGAGCTCCCGCTCGAAGCGCTGGAGCTTGAGCGAGATGATCGCCACGTACGCGAGCACGGTGACGAGCACGGCGAGATACGCCGCCGCCACGTACTTCTCGCCCGCGCTCACGTGAGCAGCTCCCGCAGCTCGCGGAGGCGCGCGTCGAGGCGCTTGCCGGCGAGCTCGTTCGCGTACAGCGCGGCCGCGAGGGCGAGCATTCCGGCAAGGCAGACGAGGAACGACGAGAACATGCTCGCGGACATCTGCGGGCCGTCCCGCGTGAAGACGACCGGGTGGATGAATTGCTCCGCGAGCCGGATCGCGAGGAAGCTGACCGGGATCAGCACCACCCCGAAGAGCGCGTACACGGCGGAGAGGTTCGCGCGCGCGGGGCCCGCGTCGACCGAGAACCGGAGCATGAAGTAGGCGGAGTAGAAGAGGAACAGGATCAGGAAGAGCACGAGCTGCCGCTCGCTCCAGCTCCACCACACGCCCCACGAGATCTTCGCCCAGATCGAGCCGGTCACGAGCGTCAGCAACCCGAAGATCGTGCCCATGTGGACGGCCGTGTAGCTCTCCAGGTCGTAGCGCTCCTCGCGTGTCCAGAGCAGCCGGAGGGCCTTCCACGCCCCCCAGCCGAAGCACGCGTAGGCGGTCAGGGCGACCGGCACGTGGATGTAGAAGATGCGCTGGCTGATGCCCTGGTCGGCGTCCTCGGGCGCCCACAGGAGCGCCAGCGCCACGCCGCCTCCCAGCAGCAGCACGGCCGAGAGCGCGAGCGCGAAGCCGCTGTTATTCCGTAACGACGTACTCAAAGGTCGCCCAGGCAAGTATCGCGAATACGGCGTCGTACAGGGCGAGAAAGCCGAGGTAGCGAGCAGGTTCCGCCGCCACGGTGGCACCGACGCCGCCGACGAGGATCGGAATCGCGAGCGGCAGGAAGAGGAGCGGCAGCAGGAGCTCGCGGGCGCGCCCGGCGACGGCCATCGCGGCGACGAGCGTTCCGACCGCGCAGATGCCCACGTCCGCAAGCAGCACCGCGGCGAGGGCGGCGGCGTCGAGCCCGGCGAAGAAGATCGCGAACGCCGGCAGGGCGATCAGCTCGACCAGGACGAGGAACGCGAGCGTGGCGAGCAGCTTCGCGAGCCAGATGGCGCTTCGGTCGCAGGGAGCGAGCACGAGGCCGTCCATCACGCCCTGCTCCCGCTCGGCGACGAACGCGCGCCCGAGACCGAGCAGCGCCGTGAAGAGGATCGCGACCCAGAGCAGGCCCTGCGCCGCCTCCGACTGCTCGCCGGTGAGCGCGAAGCGGAACGCGACGAGCATCGCGACGACGAAGATCGCCATCGCGGGCAGCGTGTCGCGGCCGCGCAGCTCGAGCAGCACGTCCTTGCGCGCGAGCGCGGCGGCGTCGCGCACGTACGCGGTCATGCGAGCGCCACCCGCCCGCCGGCGAGCGATGCGAGCCGCACGGGATCGTGCGTCGCGACGAGGAACGTCCGGCGTCCGTGCAGGTCGGCGAGCTCGCGCTC
>JBOHAW010000230.1:0-3664 GCA_050697975.1 Gaiellaceae bacterium | reverse complement strand
CCGTGATCGCGAGGTGGAACGATCGCGACGCCGTCGCAGCGGGGGTCGAAGGCGTCGCGGCGATCGTCTGCGAGCCGTACCCGGCCAACATGGGCCTGGTCCTGCCCGAGACGCTGTTCCTCGAGTTCCTGCGCGAGCGCGCCGACGCCACCGGGGCCCTGCTCGTCTTCGACGAGGTGATCACGGGCTTCCGCGTCGGGCGCGGAGGCGCGCAGGAGCTGTACGAGGTTCGGCCCGATCTCACGATCCTCGGGAAGATCGTCGGCGGCGGGCTTCCGCTCGCGGCTTTCGGCGGCCGGGCCGAGGTCATGGAGCAGCTGGCCCCGGTCGGCCCCGTCTACCAGGCCGGCACGCTCTCCGGCAACCCGCTCGCGACGGCCGCGGGCCTCGCGGTTCTGCGGCGGCTGCGGGAGCCGGCGGTGTACGAGGAGCTCGAGCGGCGCGGCGCGCGGCTGGAGCGAGGTCTTCGGGAGGCCGCGCCCGGAGCGACCGTGCAGCGGGTGGGCGCGATGGCGACCCTGTTCGCGAGGCCGGACGCGGTCCGGAACCTCGAAGACGCCTCGGCCGCCGACACCGAACGCTACGGCGCGCTCTTCCGCCACCTGCTCGCGCGCGGGATCTACGTGGCGCCCTCGCAGTTCGAGGCCATGTTCCTGTCGCTCGCGCACGCGGAGGAGGACATCGACAGGACGGCCGAAGCTGTCGGAAGCTTCTTCGAAGCCTCCCACTAGATGGAAGTCTGGGAGACGATCGCTCGCGAAGCGGCTCGTGAGAGCCCGCTCTGGTCGGAGTCCCTGCTCCGTACGGAGCAGCGCGAGCTAGTCCCCGTCTTCTCCCCGCTCGGCGAGCCGCGCCACGCGCTCGGACTCGAGACGATCTACGAGGGGTACCTCGTCCACTACGGACGACCGCGCCTCTTTGCGACCGCCGACGCGGCCGTTGCGCTCCTGCTCGGCGACTACCTGTACGCACACGGCCTCGTCCGGATCGCCGAGCTCCGCGACCTGGGCGCGGTCGAGGATCTGGCCGAGCTGATCTCACTCTGCGCGCAGCTGCGCGGCGAAGGCGGTGGAGGCGACGGAGGCGACGGGGCGGCCTGGGCCGCGACCGCTGCTCTGCTCGGAGGCGGCTCGCTCGCGGAGCCGCGCGCCGCGCTGCGGGAGGGAGGAGATCCCGAGCCTCTGGCCGCGCTCGCCCGGTCGGCCGCGGGGGAGGCCGCAGTCGATCGGGCCCTGGCTGCGCACCGGGGTCGACTCGGTTAGAGTCGCGCGCGAATGCTCGCACTCGCACTGTCGCTGCCGCTCGCCGATGCGGCCGAGGAAGGTCGCCGCGTGATCATCGGCATGCTCGTCGTCGGCCTGATCTTCGTCTCGGTGATCGCGCTCGGCGAGACCCTCCACTGGCTGCGCCACCGCCGGCACTAGTAGTAGGAGAAGGGGCCGCGCCCCCCGCGACCCCTTCCTTCACCGTCCCGGGTGAAGTCCGATCAGGGCGCGACCGAGCCGGCCAGGAGCGCGCCGAGGAGCGCGCCCAGGAGCGCGGCCCAGAGGAAGCGGTTGCCGAGAGTCACGGCCTGAAGGCTACGACGCGTGTCTGAAGAGTCCTTGTGGCCCGTGTAACGATTCTGTGCGGCCGGACGCGCCGTCCGAGACAGTCACGCAAGGGCGACGAGCCCCGTGAACGCGGCCACCCAAACGCGCGCGCGCCGGCCGGCCCTCCGAGGAAACCGAAGGTCGGGCTGGGAACGGTAGTGACGCTGGGGAAGATCGTCCCCCGCCGTCTCGTCGTATGAGCACCACTGCCTATACCGAAGGAGTCACATGAAGCCGCGGCGTCTGATCACGCTCGCCGCAGTCACTGCGCTGATCGCTCTGGCGCTCACAGCCGGGTCGGCGGACGCGCGCCCGAGCGAGCCGACCGCAAGCATGTCGCCTGCTGGGGAGCAGGCAGTCGTCC
This sequence comes from Gaiellaceae bacterium, assembly GCA_050697975.1. Lineage (GTDB taxonomy): Bacteria > Actinomycetota > Thermoleophilia > Gaiellales > Gaiellaceae > JBOHAW01. The sequence continues at coordinate 1,708 of JBOHAW010000230.1, read as the reverse complement.
TCCCGGTGATCACGCTCGCGCTGCGGAACGTCGTGAGCCGCTTCCTCTTCCGCTCGCTCGCGCGCTCGGTGCCACGCTACGTCGTCAAGCGCTACGTGACGCGCTGGGTCACCTCCCGCGGCGCCTGGTGTCCGCCCACCCTTCCGGCACGCTTCTTCTGTGCTGGACGACCGCCGGAGATTCGCGGAGTTGGCCTTGCCTGGCCGGTTCCCGGCTACTCGGCGATTACCCTTCACTCAGCTCCCTCGTTCTCGAGCCCTGCGCCCGGTTGGGCGCCGTACGGGCACGCGCTGGGTCTGATCTGCTACGCGACCGGCGGCTGGGCAGGCGGCCACGGCGGCGACACCAACCTCTGGTACCTGCTCCCGTCCGGGTGGTGGGCCTTCGACGGTTTGCTCTATACGGGCACGACCAGCGTCGTCCCGGGCGTGCCCCGCTGCTGACGCGCGCACCGGCGTGCAGTCGGCCGCACTGGGTGGGACCGTGGCTACGGGGGCGACCCACCGTAGACTGACCGCGATGGCTCCGCCTGCGGACCTCCGCGCCTGGATTCGCCTGCTCGAGCGCGAGGGCGAGCTCGTTCGCGTTTCCGCCGAGGTCGATCCGGACCTCGAGATCACGGAGATCACGGACCGCGTCGTCAAGGCGGGGGGGCCCGCGCTTCTGTTCGAGCGCCCGAAGGGCTCCGGGGTGCCGCTTCTGATCAACCAGTTCGGGACCGAGCGGCGCATGTGCCTGGCGTTCGGCGAGCAGACACTCGACGACGTCGCCCGCAAGCTCGAGGACGTGCTCGAGATGCAGCCGCCGCAGGGCCTCGTCGACAAGGTCAAGGGCTTGAAGAAGCTGAAGTCGATCGCCGACTCGATGCCCTCGAGCGTCCGGCGCGGCGCGTGCCAGGAGGTCGTCCTCACCGGCGACGACGTCGACCTCGACCTGCTCCCGATCCAGCGCTGCTGGCCGGACGATCCGGCTCCCTTCGTCACGCTGCCGGCCGTGATCACGCACGACCCGAAGACCGGTACGCGCAACGTCGGCATGTACCGGATGCAGAAGATCGACCGCCGCTCGACCTTCATGCACTGGCAGCTGCACAAGGACGGGCGCATGGACTACCTCGCTGCCGACGGCAGGCTCGAGGTCGCCGTCGCGCTCGGCCTCGATCCCGTCACCGCCTACTCCGCCAGCGCGCCGCTCCCGAAGCACATCGACGAGTTCATGCTCGCCGGCTTCCTCAAGGGCGAGCCGGTGGGGCTGGTCAAAGCCAAGACCGTCGACCTCGAGGTGCCGGCGAACGCGGAGATCGTCCTCGAGGGTTACGTCCAGCAGGACGACGAGGGGATCGAGGGGCCGTTCGGGGACCACACGGGCTACTACTCGCCGGCGGAGCCGTTCCCGATCTTCCACGTGACGGCGCTGACCATGCGCCGGGACGCGATCTATCCGTCGATCGTCGTCGGCAGGCCGCCCGCCGAGGACGCCTGGCTCGGCAAGGCGACCGAGCGCATCTTCCTGCCGGTGGTGCGCATGACCGTCCCGGAGATCGTCGACTACGACCTGCCGGTGGCCGGAGCGTTCCACAATTGCGTGATCGTCTCGATCCGCAAGGCTTTCCCCGGCCATGCCCAGAAGGTGATGCACGCGATCTGGGGGCTCGGGATGCTCAGCCTCTCGAAGTCGGTCGTCGTCGTGGACGAGTGGGTGGACGTGC
>JBOHAW010000229.1:0-10571 GCA_050697975.1 Gaiellaceae bacterium | reverse complement strand
GAGGGCGTCGTCGAGGTCGCCGGCGCCGGCGGAACGGTCGAGACCGATCCGGACGCGGCCGCTCGCGCGATGTACAACCTCGCGCGCTGCGCGGTTCGCCACGGCGGTCTGGAGCGACTCGATCTGCGCGCCGAGGGCCCCGAGCTGACCTTCGCGCCGATCACCAACCAGGCGGCTCCGATCGTGCTCGGGGACGAGCTCCGCGACATGGGCGCCGCCGTCGCCCGCCGCGCTGTCGAGGCGCTCGGCGGCTCCGTGGCGCTCGAGGGGGAGACGCTGCGCGTGCGCCTCCCCCCGCCTTCCTCGGACTAGCCGGCCAGTGCCGCCGTGCCGGTCGCCGGCACGTACGTCGCCCCGTAGCCGAGCAGCCGTCCGAGCGGCGCGCCGAGCGCGAGCCCGGCCTTCTGCGCCCACGCGGGCGGGAACGGGAGCCGCACCACGCCGAAGTGGGCGTTGGCGATCACCGCGAGGCGGAGCGGGTTCGGCATGCCCTTCCGGTTCGTCTTGCCGTCGGCCGCGAGCCCGAACATCGTCTCGATCAGCGACGCGAACTGGAGCGCCGGCCGCACCTCGGTCACGAAGCGGACCTCGTCGTCGCCCGCGTTCCAGAACTTGTGTGGAGTCCCGGGGACGACGGTGACCGTCTCGCCGGGGCCGAGCTCGAGCTTCTCGCGGCCCGCCTTCATGCCGAGCGTCCCCGAGACGACCTCGAAGCGCTCGCTCTGGTTCGGGTGCACGTGCGCCGCGGCGACAAAGCCGCCCGGCCGGACGGCCACCTCGATCACGACGGCCTCGCCGTTCGTCTCCCGCCCGGTGCGAATGAACGTGAGCCGCTCGCCCGTGACGGGATTCTCGATCGTGTCTCCTGCGTGAATCACCTTCTGCCTCCTCCGTCGAACGTCGTTGCTCCGATGCGAGGAGGCTAGGTCTGGCGGGGCGCGATCTCGTCGGCCGCGAAGCGGATTCGGAGTCGTCCCGGAAGTCGATCTTGCGACCCTCCGCCGGGATGACGCCGAGGGGCCCCGATCGCCCGCAAGGATGAGGAGCCTCGGCCGTTCCCGCCATGCCCGGGGTCAGACCCCTCAACGAACCTCAGAGCTCGCGCACGCCTCGCGGCCCCGAACCAGCAAAACGCGCGCCGTTCACGCGACGTCCGTCGCGGACATGGCCGGGGTCAGACCCCTCAACGAAGCGGCTACGCCTGCGCTGCGGCCGATTTGACCGCCTGGAGCACATACTCGTCGCGCCCCTCGCGCAGGGCGTCGACGAGCCGCTCGCGTCCGCCCAGGCCCATCCGGCTGTTCATGACGCGGTAGAGCCCCAGCTCGTCGAGCCCCGCTGTCCGCGCCGCCTCGATCAGGCGTGCGACGACCGGCAGGGGGCCCCCGTCCGAGCCGAGCTGCCAGCCCGGATAGAAGTAGGTCTGGGTGCCGGGGAGACGGACCCCGAGGAGCTGTCCGTCCCGGCGCCACATGTCGACGTGGGCGGACTGCACTCCGAGCCGCGAGGCGAGCCAGGCGGCCGAGAGACACTCGCGCCGAAGAGTGCGCTCGAGATTGCCGGCTGCGGTCATGGTTCGCTCATCCTGCGCGTCTGCTGCCGATCCTTCAAGGGCTCGGCGGATGGGGGAACCGACGTTCCCCCTCGCCGTTACTCGTACTGAAGCGCGTGCAGCACGTCGAGCCGCGACGCTCGCCGGGCCGGGAAGATCGCCGCCGCGATGCCCGCCACGATCGTCACGAGCGTGAAGACCACCAGCGTGCCGACCGGGAGCGTCAGCCCGATCTCGTACTGCCTCATCGCCTCCGTCACGAGCGCCGCGAAGCCGATGCCGAGGGGGAGTCCGAGCGCGGCTCCGATCAGCGCGGTGATCACGCTCTCGTGCCGGATCATGCGCCGCGCCTGGCGACGGGTCATCCCGACTGCCCGCAGCATCCCCAGCTCGCGAGTCCGCTCGAAGACGGAGAGCACGAGCGTGTTCACCATCCCGAACAGGCTCACGATCACCGAGAGGCCGAGCAGCGCGTAGAGCATGTTCAGGGTGGTCGTGAAGTCGGCCATCCGCTTCTCGATGAACTCGTCCGCCGTCCGCACGGTGGCCTCCGGGAAGCTCCCCAGCGCCCTCTCGATCGCGGCTGGGTCGGCTCCGGGCCTCAGGTCCACGAACGTGTACACGTCCTGCGGCCGCGAGAACGAGGCGTCGAAGCCCGAGGTCGAGAGGACGACCTGGCCGAGGAGCGAGTCGAAGCGGGACGGGTCGTAGATTCCCGCCACCGTCAGGTCGAGCTTCCGGCCCGCCGGCGTCCGGAGCGCGAGTCGGCTCCCGACGTGCAGGCTCTGCTCCTCCGCGAAGGTCTCCTGCACGATCGCCTCGTCCCGATCGAGCGCGCGGACCGACGCATCAGACCCCTCGCTCCAGGCGAAGCGGATCACGCTGCCGATCGTCGCCGGGTCGACGCCGTTGACGTCGACGTCCGATCCCCCCACCAGGCCGCGGTCGCCGCGGACGCTCGATGCCACCTCGACGCCGGGCGCGCCGCGCAGCCGCTCTCCCGCACCGAGCGGAAGCGACGACGAGCCGTCCTCGGAGGTGAGGACGTAGTCGGCGGCGAGCTGCTCGGCGATCGCGTTCTCGTCCGCCTTGCGCAGGCCCGTGCCGAGGACCGACACGGTCGTGACGAGCGCGAGCCCGATCATCAGCGCGGCCGCGGTCGCAGCGGTCCGGCCGGGGTTCCGCGTCGCGTTCTCCCGCGCCAGCCGGCCTGCTGCGCCGCCGAGGCGGCTCGCCGGCAGGCCCACGACGGCGGCGATCGACTTGACGAGCCGCGAGGCGACGAGCGCGACGCCGACGAAGACGGCGACGCCGCCCACGATCAGCCCCAGCAGGATCGGCGCCGCGCCCGAGGCGACGAAGAGCGAGTAGCTCATCAGCCCGACTCCGAGGGCGAGAAAGGCGCCGCCCGCGAACGCCGACCGCGCGCGTTGCCTGGTCACCTGCGCGCCCTCGCGCACGGCGGCGATCGGCGGCACGCGCGTCGCCCGGATCGCCGGGAAGAGCCCGGCCAGCACCGTGATCGCGGTTCCGACCACGAGGGAGACGACGACGGTTCGCGGTGCCAGCACCGTCGCGGCCGTCGGCAGATCGAGGCCGAACGCGACCAGGAGCGCGTTCAGACCGACTGCCAGCGCCAACCCGAGTCCGAGGCCGGCGAGGGAGGCGACTGCGCCGAGCGCCAGCGACTCGAGCATGACCGAGCGGAGCACCTGCCGGCGAGAGGCACCGAGCGTGCGCAGCGTGGCCAGCTCGCGCGTGCGCTGCGCGACCGTGATCGAGATCGTGTTGAAGATGACGAAGCCGCCGACGAACAGGGCGATGCCTCCGAACGCGAGCAGCCCGTACTGGATGTACGTCAGGAACTCGCCGACGTCCGCACCGTCGGCCGCGGCCTGCGCCTCGCCGCTGCGCACCTGCGCCGTTTCCGGCAGGAGCGGCGCGATCCGGCCCATCAGCTGATCGGCCGAGACGCCCTCCTTCGCCGCGACCGAGATCGCGTTGAACCGGCCCCTCTTGTCGTAGAGGCGCTGGGCCGTCGCCAGGTCGAAGACCGCGAACGTCGCGTCGCCGATCGAGTCGACGTCTCCGAAGCGGGCGACGCCGACCAGCTCGTAGGCATGGACCGGCCCTGAGGCCGCGACCTCGATGCGATCGCCGACCGCGAAGCCCTCGCCGTGCGCCGTGCCCGCGTCGATCACGACCTCGTCCGCTCCCACGGCCCAGCGCCCGGCCTCGAGCGCCAGCGGGTTGAACCGCGGCTCGCTCGGGTCGAGCCCGAAGCCGAAGGTCGGACCGCCGCCGACGATCGGCTCGCCGCCGCTGCCGATGATCGTCGCCTCGTCCGTGCCGGCTGCGAGATCCATCATCGTTCCCGCCGCCGCCTCGACGCCCGGCACGGCCTCGATCTTCGGCAGCAGGCTCGCCGGCACGGTCGCGTTCCCGCTCGTCGACCACTGGACGAGGGGCTTGCCGCTGACGACGACGTCGGTCTCGTCGTACGAGCTCGTGAAGATGCCGTCGAAGGCCTTGCCCATCGTGTCGGTGAGGACGTAGGTGCCGCTGATCATCGCGACGCCGAGGACGATCGCGAAGGCGGTGAGCAGCGCGCGGAGCTTGCGCCCCGCCAGTCCTTTCAGCGCCACCCTGGTCATCGTCCGACCTCGCTCAGGGCCGTGAGGATCGCGCCGGAATCGCTGCGGCCGAGCTCCCGCTCGAGCTCGCCGTCGGCGAGGACGAGGACGCGGTCGGCGATCGCCGCGGCGTGCGAATCGTGCGTGACCATGACGATCGTCTGACCGAACGTGTCGACGGCGTCTCGGAGGAGCGTCAGGATCTCGGCGCTCGTGGTCGAGTCGAGATTGCCGGTCGGCTCGTCGGCGAAGATCACCGTCGGGCGCGAGACGAGCGCGCGGGCCAGCGCGACGCGCTGCTGCTGCCCGCCCGAGAGCTCGGACGGCCGGTGCCGGCGCCGGGCGGCAAGGCCCGTTCGCTCGAGCAGCTCCTCCACCCAGGCCCGGTCGGGCTTCCGCCCTGCGAGCGAGAGGGGCAGGAGGACGTTCTCCTCCGCGGTGAGCATCGGCAGCAGGTTGAAGAACTGGAAGACGAAGCCGATGTGCCGGCGCCGCAGCTTCGTCAGCTGCGTGTCGTTCAGCGAGGTCAGCTCGACGCCGTCGACGGCGACGGAACCCGAGCTCGGCCGGTCGAGGCCGGCCAGGATGTGCATCAGGGTCGACTTGCCCGACCCGGACGGGCCCATCACGGCCGTCAGGCGGCCGCGCGCGATCTCGAGTGAGACCCCGCGAAGGGCCTCGACGGCCGTGTCGCCCGCGCCGTAGCGTCGGGTCAGGTCGGTGGCCGCGACGACGGAGCGGGGCGCGATCTGCTCGGCCTCGTCCCCGGCGGCGGCGGCGGCTAGTGCTGCGTTCATCTCGCTGTCTCCTTTGGCTCGAACGTGATCGGCCGAGGCTAGGGAGGCGAGGCCGCGAAATCGTCGGCCGGTGGCGGGATTCGAGGTCGTCCTCGAGGACGATCCGCGTTCCCCTGTGCGGATGAGGCCGGGGCTGGGCGAGTGGAGTACCGTGGACGCCGTGGAACGTGCTCTGTCGCTCGCCCGGCGTCGCCTCTTCGACGCGCTGATCGTCGTCGCCGCCGGGGGTGCCGCGCTCGAGGCTGTGCTCCGGCGCGACGAGCTGGAAGCTCCCACCAGCGCGCTGTGGCTCGTGGTCTCCGTCCAGCTCGCGATGACGCTGCCGCTCCTCGCCCGGCGCCGGGCTCCCTTCGTCGTGCCCGTCGGGATGCTGCTCTTCGGGGCGGCGAGCTCGTTCGTCGACGGGCGGATCGTGCCCTTCACGTTCTTCACCTTCCTCGCCGTCCTGTCCATGTGCTTCCTGCTCGGGATGCTCGAGGACCGCCGGCAGGCGTTCGCCGGCATCGCGATCGCGCTTGCCGTGGCGCTGATCGCCGTCGGGAACGATCCCGGCAGCGCCGCAGGCGATTTCTTCGGCGTCCCGCTGGTCTTCAGCCTCAGCTGGTTCGTGGGCTTCGTCGTCGGCTCGCAGCTCGCGCAGGCGCGGCGGGCGGAGGAGCGCGCCGACCGGGCCGAGCGTGACCGGGAGGAGGAGGCACGCCGGGCCGTCGCCGAGGAGCGCCAGCGGATCGCGCGCGAGCTGCACGACGTCGTCGCGCACAGCGTCAGCGTCATGACGGTGCAGGCCGGCGGCGTGCGCCGGCTGCTGCGCGAGGACCAGCAGCGCGAGCGCGAGGCCCTGCAGACGATCGAGGAGACGGGCCGCCAGGCGCTCGCCGAGATGCGCCGGCTGCTGGGCATGCTGCGCCAGCCGACCGAGCAGCCCTCCCTCAAGCCCCAGCCCGGGATGCAGAGTCTCGGCGATCTGATCAAGCAGGTCCGCGAGGCCGGCCTACCGGTCGAGTTCCGCATTCAGGGCGACCCGGTCCCACTCCCTCCCGGCGTCGACCTCTCCGCGTTCCGGATCGTCCAGGAGGCGCTCACCAACGCCCTCAAGCACGCCGGCCCCGCACGCGCGACGGTGGCGGTGCGCTACGCACCCGACGTCGTCGAGCTCGTGATCGAGAACGACGGGAACGGCGAGGGCGAAGGGGGCGGCGGCGGCCACGGTCTCGTCGGCATGCAGGAGCGCGTCGCGCTCTTCGGCGGCAAGCTCGAGCGCGGGCCTCGGCGCGGCGGCGGCTACGCCGTACGCGCGCGCCTGCCGGTGAAGGAGCAGACGTGAGCGTGAGAGTGATGATCGCGGACGACCAGGCGCTCGTGCGCACCGGCTTCCGCATGATCCTCGACGCCGAGAGCGACATCGAGATCGTTGCCGAGGCCTCCGACGGGCTCGAGGCGGTCGACGCAGCCGCGCTGTACACGGTGGACGTCGTGCTGATGGACATCCGGATGCCGAACCTCGACGGGATCGAGGCGACCCGGAGGATCGTCGCGCGCTCCGCCTCGACGCACGTGCTCATGCTGACCACCTTCGACCTGAACGAGTACGTCTACGACGCTCTGCGGGCGGGGGCGAGCGGCTTTCTGCTCAAGGACTCGCCCCCCGAGCGGCTCGTCGACGCGATTCGCGTGGTCGCGAGCGGCGACGCGCTGCTGGCGCCCGCGATCACACGGCGTGTGATCGCGGAGTTCGCCCGCCGGCCGCCGCCACGCGACGGTCTGCCGCCGCAGCTCGAGCAGCTCACCCCCCGGGAGCTCGAGGTGCTGCGCGCTGTCGCCCGCGGCTGCTCGAACGCCGAGATCGCGAAGGAGCTCTTCCTCGGCGAGACGACGGTGAAGACGCACGTCGCGCGGATCCTCCAGAAGCTCGACCTGCGCGACCGCGTCCAGGCGGTCGTGCTCGCGTACGAGTCGGGGCTCGTCGAACCCGGGGCCGACTGACACGAGCGCGATCTCGTTCATGAGCGCGAATCTCGTCGCCCGCGAGACCGGCTGGAGGATGCGTGACTGGACACACGGCGAGCGGACGACGGAGGAGGCCTTCCGGCCGCTCGAGACCTTTGCCGATCGCTTCGGCGCGTTGCTCGCTCACGTGCGCGGGCTCGGCTTCGACACGCTCGACGTCTGGACCGCCCACCTGCACTGGCGCTGGGCGACCGACGAGCACCTCGCGATCGCCCGGGAGCTGCTCGATCGCCACGGCCTGCGCGTCGCCACCGTCGCGGGAGGCTTCGGGAAGACGGAGGAGGATCTCGGTCGCGCCTGCGGCGTCGCCGTCGCGGTCGGCGCGCCCGTGCTCGGCGGGATGCTCGACGCGCGCGCGGGCGAGCCGGAGGTCGCCGCGGTGCTGCGCGGTCACGGTCTCCGGCTCGGGCTCGAGAACCACCCGGAGGATCGCACCGTCGAGGACATGCTCGCGCGGATCGGGGACGGCGCCGGCGGGACGGTGGGGACGACGGTCGACACCGGCTGGTGGGCGACGCACGGCGTCGACGCAGGGCGGGCGATCGAGGCCCTTGCCCCGCACGTCGTGCACGTGCACCTGAAGGACGTCCGCGCCGCGGGCGCGCACGACACCTGCCCCTGGGGCGAGGGCGTCGTCCCGGTCGAGCGCTGCGTCGCGGCGCTGCGCCGAATCGGCTACGCGGGCGCGATCAGCGTCGAGCACGAGCCGCCGGACGGAGACCCGAGCGAAGCCTGCCGCGCCATGCGCGAGACGCTCGCGGGCTGGCTTTCGTGAAAGTCGTCATCGTCGGGTGCGGGACTATTTCGCCGCACTATGCGCGGACGATGGTCCCTCACCCCCAGCTCGAGCTCGCGGGCGCGACCGACCTCGACCCGAAGCGGGCGCGCGCGCTCGTGGCCGAGTTCGGCGGGCGCGCCTACCCGAGCCTCGAGGCCGTGCTCGCCGACCCTGACGTCGACGCCGTGCTCAACCTCACCGTCCACCAGGCGCACGTCGCCGTCGTTGCCGCATGCCTCGAGGCGGGCAAGCACGTCCACACGGAGAAGCCGCTCGCCCTCGACCCGGGCGAGGCCTGGCGTCTGGTCGAGCTCGCCGACGCTACGGGCATGCGGCTCAGCTGCGCTCCGATCAACGTCATGGGCGAGGCGCAGCAGACGGCGTGGAAGCTCGCGCGTCAGGGACGCCTCGGCACGGTTCGCCTGGCGTACGCCGAGGTGAACTGGGGCCGGATCGAGACGTGGCACCAGGCGCCGATCCCCTTCTACGAAGTCGGCGCCCTCGTCGACGTCGGCGTCTACCCCGTGACGCTGGTGACGGCGATGTTCGGGCCGGCCCGGCGCGTGACCGCATTCGCCCGGATGCTCGAGCCGGATCGCGTCACGCTCGCGGGCAAGCATTTCACGCCGGCGGCGCCGGACTTCGTCGTCGGGCTGATCGAGCTCGCCGAGGGGCCCGTCGTGCGCCTGACCGCGAACTTCTACGCCGAGTCGTGGGGCAAGCAGCGAGGCCTCGAGCTGCACGGCGACGCGGCGGCCCTCCACCTCGACAGCTGGGAGGACTTCGACAGCCGGCTCGAGCTGCGCGAGCGGGGCGGCGACTACGTCCCCGTTCCGCTCGTCCGCAAGGGCTTTCCGGGCAAGGAGTGGGCCCGGTCGCTGGTCGAGCTCGACTCGGCGATCGCCGAGGGACGGCCGCATCGCCCGTCGGCCGCGCACGCAGCCCACGTCGTCGAGATCCTGGCGGGCGTGGCGGAGGCGGCCGCGGCCGGGACGCCGGTGGAGATCGCATCCGACTTCCCGCGGCAGCCGCCCATGGACTGGGCCCGCTAAACGGCGGAGCTTGACGCGAATAATCCGTAACGGGTAAGTTACGCATAATGGATGCCGCGACCGCTATCGCCGACCCGATCAGGCGGCGCGTGCTCGAGCTCGTCCGCGACCGCGAGGTTCCCGCCGGCGAGCTCGCGGACCGGTTCGAGGTCAGCCGCCCGGCCGTGTCCCGCCACCTGCGCGTCCTGCGCGAGGCCGGCCTGGTGCAGGAGCGCCGGGAGGGGCGCCTGCGGCTGTACCGCGGCGATCCAGCTCCTCTCGCCGAGCTCCGCGACTGGATCGAGGCCTACTGGGACGGCCGCCTCGACGCGCTCCGCGTTTTGGCCGAGGAGGGCGGCGTTGACTGAGACGGCCCCGATCGTTCGCAGCGTCGACGTCCGCTCGACGCCCGAGCGGCTGTTCGAGCTCCTCGTCGATCCGGTCGCGCTCGTGCGCTGGTGGCCCGACGTCGCGGAGCTCGAGCCGAGGGAAGGAGGCAGCGTCCGGATGGTCTTCGGGGCCGCGAGCAGTGTGGTGAACGGCGTTGTGACGCGCTACGAGCCGCCGCGCGCGCTCGGCTTCACGTGGGTGCGCGACGTCAATCCCGACGTCACCACCCGGGTCGAGTTCAGCGTCACCGACCTCGGCGACGGGCGCTGCCGCGTCGAGGTGGTGCACAGCGGCTGGGAGCACGCGCCCGAGGCTCGCGCGACGCACGACCTGGGCTGGGCGCACTTTCTCCGCTGCCTCGCCGACCTGGCCGAGGGCCGCCCCGTCGACAAGAGCTATCCGAGACCCAGCACCGACTGAAGGAGGAACCGATGTCCGACCGCACCATCGCGCAGACGATCGAGATCGACGCCACGCCCGAGACGGTGTTTCGCGCTCTCACAGACGCGGACGAGCTCTCGCGCTGGTGGACGACCCGCGCCGAGTCCGACCCGCGCCCGGGCGGCTCGTTCAGCTACACCTGGGAGTTCGCGCAGGACACGGAGCGCAACCACACGCGCGAGGACACCTACGAGGACGTGACGCCGAACGAGCACATCCGCTACGCCTGGCCGATGCCGCTCGGGAACACCGTCGTGGACTTCCGGCTCGAGCCGAGCGGCGAGGGCACGAAGCTCACGCTCGCCCACGAGGGCTGGGGCTCGAGTGCCGATTGGGCGGAATCCCACGACATGCACGTGAGCGGCTGGCAGTTCTTCCTCGGCAACCTGAAGAGCTACCTCGAGCGCGGGGAGGACGCGCGCGCGAGCGCGATGGGCCTGAAGACGGCCGCGTCGGTCTGACCGAACCGTCGCTCTCGGACATGTCGGGGGTCAGACCCCGGACATGTCCGCGGCGGCAGCCTCGCCCGTCAGCGAAGGAGCCGCGACAGCCGGCGGTCCTTCAGAACGCGCCCGCCGGTCTGGCAGCGGGGGCAGTAGTAGACCGTGTGCTCGTCGTAGTCGACCCGCGCGAGCGGAGTGCCGCAGACGTAGCAGGGCTCGCCGAGGCGCCTGTGGACGCGGTAGGTCCGCTCGTCCGAGGCGCCCCGCTCCCGCAGCTCGAGCCCGCGCGCGAGCTCCGAGTCGATCGCCTCGGCGAGGCGGACGATCTCGTCCGGCGCGAGCTGGGTCGAGAGCGCGAAGGGCGACAGGCCCGCGTGGTGGAGGATCTCGTTCGCCCAGGCGCGCCCGATCCCGGCGATCGCCCGCTGGTCGCGCAGCAGCGGATGCAGGCGCCGCGACTCCCGGCGCAGGATCTCGCCGAGGCGCTCGGCACCGAGGC
>JBOHAW010000228.1:0-11199 GCA_050697975.1 Gaiellaceae bacterium | reverse complement strand
ATCGTGACCGCCGCGGCCACGGCTGCCGGAGCCGACCTGGGTGTCGCGCGCGTGCTGGACGCCGACGGCCGGCGCCTCTCGACGGCGGCGGTCTACAGCGCGTCCGCCGCCGTGCGCGCGGAGCTCGGTGGCTCCCGCTTCCCGGTCGAGGAGCTCGCGGCAGAGGAAGCGGACGAGCGCGGCAGCCTTCCGACCTCCGTGCGGGCCGCCGCCACGCGCGTGGGCGGCAACGCGATCCTGGTCGTGCCGGTGCGTGTGCGCGGAACGGTGGCAGGCAGCCTCGAGCTCGTCCGCGCCGGCGCGAGCTTCGGCGAGGCCGCGCGTCTCGTGTCCCGCCTCGCGGCCGATCAGGCCGGCGCTGCGATCCGGGCCTGCGAGCACGAGCGGACGCCGGTCAGAGGGGGCGGCGTCGACGAGCTGCTCGAGTTCGCCGGCGAGGCGCTCGCGGCCGGCTCGGACGAGACCCGCACCGCCGAGGAGATCGTCCGGCTCGCGGTTCGGACGGCCGGTGCCGATGCCTGCGTCCTCTGGCGCTCGGAAAACGGGGACGAGCCGGGATTCCGGGCGCTCGCCGTGTTCGGCGCGGAGCGCGAGGCGGCAGCATCCGAGCGCGCACGCGAGCTGGCCGGGCACACGCTCGTCGGTGGGCGCACGGCCACAGTCGAGCGCATCTCCGGCGCGGCGGTCGCGACGCTCCAGATCGGCCAGCCGGCCGTCGGCGCGCTGCAACTCTTCTTCGGCGAGAACGACGCTCCCTCGTCCGAGACACTCGCCCGCCTCACCACCTTCGGCGTGCGGGCTGCGCAGGCGCTGCGCGCGAGCGCCCACGCGCAGACGATCGGGTCCGAGCTCGAGCGCACGCGCGCGCTGCTCGAGGTGGTGGCACAGGCGAACGCGCAGCGCTCGCTGGAGCAGACGCTCGCCACCGTGGTCGATCGCGTCGGCCAGCTGCTCGGCGCCGAGCGAGTCGCCGTCTACCTGCGGGAGGACGGGCGTCTCGTGCCGGCCGACGCCCGTGCCCTGGACGGCCCGCACACGCCGATCGCGGAGCGGCTGCTCGCGCTCGCGCTCGGCCCGTTCCGCGGCCGGGGAATGCTCCAGATCGAGGACGCCGCAGCCGACGTCCGCCTGGCCGGCCTGGAGGAGGAGCTGGCGGAAACGGGCATCGAAGCCGCCGTCGCGGCGCCGCTGCTCGTCCTCGACGACGTGACGGGGCTGCTCGCGCTGTACCCGCCGCGGGGACGCTCGCTGACCGGGAACGAATGGACGCTGCTGGCCGCGCTCGTCTCCCAGCTCGCCGTCGCCGTCCAGAACGCCCGCCTGCTCGACCAGGCGACGACGCTCGGCGCCGAGCTCGAGCGCGCGCTCGACAGCGAGCGCCAGCGGGCTAAGCAGCAGCACGCGCTGTACGAGATCTCGCGCTCGTTCGCACAGAGTCTCTCGCTCGAGCGGACGCTCGACGCCCTCGCGAGCACCATCGTCGAGCTGCTCGAGGTCGACGCGGCCGTGATCCGGATGCCGGACGGGCGCGGGGAGCAACTCGTCCCGCGCGCGCTGCACGTCGCGGACGCCCGTCTCGGCGAGGCGATTCGCTCGATCCTCGTACGGCCCCAGCCTCTCGAGCAGCTCGGCAGGCGCCTCTTCCGCCGCGGCCGGCCGCTCGTGCTCGACCCGCAGACGGCGGGCCGGCTCGGCGCCTACCGCTTGCTCGTACCGTTCCTGAAGAAGGGCTCGACAGCGGTCGTCCTGCCGATCGCGACGCCGACAGAGCTGCTCGGCACGCTGAGCCTCGTCTCGCTCGACCCGGAGCGGCCGATCACGACCGGCACGACCGAGATCGCGCTCTCGGTCGCCGCGCAGGCAGCGCTCGCGCTCGACAACGCGCGCCTCTACCAGCAGCAGAAGGAGTTCTCCGACGCGATGCAGCGCTCGCTGCTGCCGCGTACGAAGCCGGAGCTGCCCGGCCTCGAGCTCGGCGACGTGTACGAGTCCTCGGCTCGCGTGGACGTCGGCGGGGACGTGTACGACTACCTCACGCTCGAGGACGGGCGTCTCGCGGTCGTGCTCGGGGACGTCACCGGCCACGGCATCGACGCCGCGGCCGACATGGCGATGGCGAAGTTCGTCTTCCGCTCGCTCGCGCGCGAGCACCCCGATCCCGGCGACTTCCTCGCCGCCGCGAACGAGGTCGTCTGCGGCGAGATCGCGCCCGGCAAGTTCATCACGATGCTCTACCTGACGATCGACCCGGCCCTCGGCGAGCTCGCGTGCGCGAGCGCCGGGCATCCGGCACCGCTCATCGTCCAGCCCGACGGGGCGGTGCAGCCGATCGAGGCGCAGGGGCTCGTGCTCGGGATCGAGAGCGGCCAGGCCTACGCGGAGACGCGGGCCACTCTGCCGCCGGGTGCCGCCGTCGTGCTCTTCACCGACGGTGTGATCGAGGCGCGGCGCGGCGGCGAGCTCTACGGCCGCGAGCGGCTCGAGCACCTCCTCGCCACGGAGCGAGAGCTGCCCGCGGGACCGCTCGCGGAGGCCGTCCTCCGGGACTGCCGCTCCTTCAGCGGGGGGGAGCTCGCGGACGACTGCGCGGTCGTCGTGATCAAACGGACACGCGAGTAGTGGCGACATCGGTCGAGGCGCACCCGGCCGCGGCCGCGGACAGGCACTCGACGACCGCGCTCTCGGCGCTCGTGTTCGGAGCCGGCACCGGGACGCTCGCGACCGAGATCTGCGCCTCCAGGCTGCTCGCGCCCTACTTCGGATCGTCGACGATCGTCTGGGCCAACCTGATCGGCCTCGTGCTGCTCGCGCTCTCGGTCGGGTACTGGCTGGGCGGCCGGCTTGCCGACCGCCGTCCGGACCCACGCCTGCTCGGCGCCCTCGTCCTGGCGGCGGCGGTCCTGGTCGCGGCGATTCCGTTCGTGACGCAGCCGTTTCTCGACGTGACTGCGGGCGGGCTCGACGAGCTCTCGGCCGGCGCGGTGATCGGTTCGTTCTTCGCCACGCTGCTCCTGTTCGCGCCGCCCGTGCTGCTGCTCGGGATGGTCTCGCCCTTCGCGATCCGGCTCGCGATCGACAGCGTCGGCTCCGCGGGCACGGTCGCCGGACGGCTCTACGCGCTCTCGACCGCCGGCAGCCTGCTCGGGACGTTCCTGTCGGCGCTCGTCGCGATCCCGCTCGTCGGGACGCAGCGCACCCTGCTCTGCTCGGCCGCCGTGCTCGCGCTGACGGGGTCGATCCTCCTCGGGCGTCGCTGGCTCCTGCTCGCCCTGGGCCTCGCAGCGCTGCTCGCGCTTCCACCGGGGGCGGTCAAGGCGAGCGCCGGCCTCGTCTACGAGCACGAGTCGCCGTACCAGTTCATCCAGGTTCGGGAACGCGACGGCGTGCGCCGCCTCTACCTGAACGAGGGCATCGCCGTGCACTCGCTGTGGCGCGCCGATACGGTGCTTACCGGCGGCGTCTGGGACACGTTCCTCGCCGTCCCGCTGCTCCTCGACCGTCCTCCGGAGCGCCTCGCGGTCCTCGGCAACGCGGGCGGCACGATCGCGCGCGCGTTCGGCGCGATCTGGCCGGACGTCGCCATCGACGGCGTCGAGATCGACCCCGCCGTGACCGACGCCGGCTACCGCTACTTCGGCCAGGGCGAGAACGAGCGCCTGGTCACCCACGACGCCGACGCGCGCCCGTTCCTCCGCCGCACCGATCGCCGCTACGACCTCGTCTACGCCGACGCCTACCACCAGCCGTACGTGCCCTTCTACCTCGCCACGCAGGAGTTCTTCCGGCTCGTCCGGGAGCGGCTGCGCCCGAACGGGATCGTCGCGCTGAACGTCGCGACCGTGCCCGGCGACCGGAAGCTCGTGCGCGAGCTCGCGGGGACGCTCGCGACCGTCTTTCCGGAGGTGCGCGTGTGGCCGGTCCTCCGCTTCAACCACATCGTGATCGGCTTCAACGGTCGCGGAACGGACGAGGCGCTGAGCGAGTACGCCGGTCTTCCGATCGCCCCGCTCGGCCGCCTGCTCGACCGGCAGCTGGGGGACCCCATCGTACCGTCGAGGGACCCGTGGACGGACGACCGCGCGCCGGTCGAGTGGATCACCGACCGGATGATCATCGAGTACGCGGCCAGGGGCGGCAGCCTCGACGAGGCGCCCCTGCCGACGGCGCCGTGATCGAGGTGCTGCGCGACTCGGGGCGGCCGTGGCGCGTCGGTCACAAGGGCGCGGCTGCGCTTGCGCCCGAGAACACGATCGCGTCGTTCGAGCGTGCGCTCGAGCACGGGGTCGACATCCTCGAGTTCGACGTGCTCGACCTCGCCGACGGCACGCTCGTGCTCGCGCACTCCGACGACCTGCTCGAAGTCAGCCACGGGGTCGCCTCCGGCCGCGTGCGCGAGAAGACGCTGAGCGAGCTGCGCCGCGCGGTGCCTGCGTTGCCGACGTTCGACGAGGCGCTGGAGTTCCTCGCCGAGCGCGCGCCCGGCACAGGCATCCAGGTCGACGTCAAGTGGGTCGACTACGAGGCGTCGGTCGTGAAGGCGCTCCAGCGCCACGGCGCGGTGGCCCAGACCCTCGTCAGCTCGTTCTTTCCCCGCACCCTGCGCGCGGTCGCCGAGCTCGAGCCCGGCCTCCGCCTCGCGCTCTCGTACCCGCGCGATCGCCGCGGGCTCTCCCGCCGTCGTGCTCTCGCGCCGGCGGTGCTCGGCGCCGTCCTCGCCATGCGCCAGGCCCTGCCGCACCGGATCGGGCCGTGGCTCGAACGGAGCGGGGCGACGGTCGCCACCCTCAACCACATGGTCGTCTCCCGCGCCACGGTCGAGCGCTGCCACAGCCGGGGCGCGGCCGTCTGGGCCTGGACCGTGGACGATCGGCGGGCGCTCGCGCGGGCCGTCGCCGTGGGCGTCGACGGCATCATCACGAACGATCCACGGATCTTTGCGGCTAGTCTGACGACGTGAAACGCGCTGGTGTCGGGCTGTTTCTCCTCGCGTGCGCGCTGGCGGGTGCCGTGTTGGCCGTCGTCCTCGCCGGCCCGGTCCCGGCCTCGGTCTTCGCGACCGGGTCGACCTCGGGCACTACGGAGACGACCGCCGCGACGACCACCACCACGACGTCGTCGACGACAACCACCACCGCGCCCGCGGGAGTGCTCGCAGACGGCGTCACGATCGCCGGCGTCGAGGTCGGGGGGCTCGCGCCCGAGGTCGCCTTCGCCGTCGTCCGTACCGCCTTCGGCGCGCCGCTCGTGCTGGGGTTCGACGGGCACACGCTCCAGCCGTCGCCGGCCGACCTCGGCGCGACCGCCTACGTCCAGGGTGCCGTCGACCGTGCACGCAAGGCCCCTCCGGACACCGAGGTGCCGCTCGTCGTCCGCGTGCAGGGCGGCAAGGTCCGAGGGTACGTGGCCAAGCTCGCCCGGCGGTTCGATCGCAAGCCCGTCGACTCGCGCCTCTTCCTGCGCAAGCTGCGGCCGTTCATCACGAAGGGCACTCCCGGGCGGGCGCTCGACCGCCCGGCCGCGGTTGAGGCGATCCTCGAGGCCCTGCGGGCGAGCACGCGCTTCCGAATCGGGCTCGGCGCCAGGCCCGTGCGGCCGGCCGTGACTCGGACGACCTTCGGCGCCGTGATCGTGATCCGGCGCGGCGCGAACAGGCTCTATGTCTACGACGGCATGCGGCTGCGCAGGACCTTCGGCGTCGCCACCGGCCAGCAGCGCTATCCGACGCCCCTCGGCCGCTTCTCGATCGTGGTCAAGTGGAGGAATCCGTGGTGGTATCCGCCCGACTCGGACTGGGCGAAGGACGAGAAGCCGATTCCGCCCGGCCCCGGCAATCCGCTCGGCACGCGCTGGATGGGCATCTCCGCGCCGGGAGTCGGCATCCACGGCACCCCCGATCCCGGCTCGATCGGCTACTCGGTCTCGCACGGCTGCATCCGCATGGAGATCCCGCACGCGGAGTGGCTGTTCGGCAAGGTCTCGATCGGGACGACCGTGTTCATCGTCTCCGCCTAGCGAGTGGCCGCCCGGGTCTCACTCGGCGCGCAGGTGTTCGCGGTCGGAATCGTGGCCGCGCTGCTTGCCCTGCTCGTCTGGAAGGTCGTGACGGACGAGCGCAGCGACGTGCCGGCCCAGCTTGCAGCGGGCAAGTCGCCCCTCGCCCCGGGCTTCGCGCTCCCGCGGCTCGACCGCGAGGGAGAGGAGCTCTCGCTCGCGTCGCTGCGCGGTAAGGCCGTCGTGGTCAACTTCTGGGCCTCGTGGTGCGCGCCGTGCAAGGAGGAGGCGCCCGTGCTCGAGCGGGCGTGGCAGCGCTACCGCGACCGGGGCCTGGTCGTTCTCGGTATCGACGCGCAGGACTTCGACGGCGACGCGAAGGCCTTCGCGCGCAAGAACGGCATGACGTATCCGATCGTCCGCGACGGGCCGGGCGAGACGGTCGCCGACTACGGCGTGGCGGCGTTCCCCGAGACGTTCTTCGTCGACCGGCGGGGGCGGCTCGTCGGCGAGCGCATCGCCGGGCGGCTCGAGGAGGACGAGCTCGAGGAGAACATCGAGCTCGCGCTCGGCTGATGAAGCGAATCGCACTCTCGGTCGCCGTACTCGCCCTCGCCGCGCCCGCGCTTGCGAGCGAGACGCGACCGACGCTCGTCGAGCTCGAGTCCGAGGTGATCTGCCCCACGTGTCTGACGCCGCTCGACCAGTCCGACGCGCCGATCGCGCGCCGCATGAAGTCCTTCATCGCGGCGCGGATCGCGGCCGGCGACACGAAGAGCGAGATCAAGGACTCACTCGTCGCCCAGTTCGGGCAGCAGGTGCTGGCCGCCCCGCCCAAGGAGGGTTTCAACCTGCTCGCGTGGCTGCTGCCGCTGGTCGGCATCGTCCTCGCCGCGGGCGTGCTCAGTCTGCTCGTCTGGAGCTGGAGCCGCGGGCGCGAGCCCGCGCCGGCCGCCGAGGCCGACCCCTCGCGCAACGGCCACAGGTCTCTCGAGCCCGAGCTCGAGCGGCGGCTCGACGAGGAGCTCGCCCGCTTCGACGGCTAGCGCGCCAGGAGTGGTCACCAGCGTCCCGATCGCCTTCCTCGCCGGCCTGCTGTCGGTGCTCACGCCCTGCGTCCTCCCGCTCGTGCCCGGCTACCTGTCGGCGATCTCCGCCGTCGAGTCGGGGCGGCTCGGCGCTGCGGGCAGCGCCCGCCGGGTCGTGCGGGCGAGCACGCCCTTCTTCCTCGGCTTCACGGTCGTCTTCGTCCTGCTCGGCGTGGGGGCGGCGCTGCTGGCGGACGCGATCGGCGACGCTCAGGCGCAGATCGCAGGCTTCGTCCTGATCGTCTTCGGACTCGCCTTCATGGGCCTGCTGCCGCTACCGACGGCCGTGGTCGCGCCGGGTCTGCTCGCGCGGGCGCGGAGCCGGGGCTCGAACGCGCTTCTCGGCGCGGCGTTCGCGCTCTGCGCGGCGCCGTGCATCGGGCCGGTGCTCGCCGGAGTGCTCGTACTCGCGGGCGGGGCGGGCACGGTGCTGCAGGGAGCGGCGCTGCTCCTCGCGTACTCGAGCGGGATCGCCTTCGCCTTCCTCCTGGCCGGGATCGCGTTCGCCCGCGCGATGGCCGCGTTCCGCTGGGTGCGCGACCGCTTCGACCTGATTCAGACGGCGAGCGGCGCGCTGCTCGTCGCCCTCGGCGGGCTGCTGTTCTTCGACCGATTCTGGTGGCTGCGCGTCTACCTGAACCGCGCGCTCAACACCGTCGGTCTCGGCGTCTGAGGCCCGGCGCTAGATCCGTGCCGGCGGGAACGCCAGAGAGCCGGCCGCGACGGCGCGTTGCGCGCGCTCGACCTGGGCGAGGACGGCGGAGACGTCGACGCTCCGGTGGGTGGGCGCATACGGGGCGAGGCGGCGCGCGGCCTTCGCGAGCTGGCGCTCGCAGCCGACCCGGTTGGCGCGACCGGCCTGGTACCAGGCGACGGTGAAGTGCACGAGGCCCTGGAAGAAGTCGCGCTCGTCTGGGGCGGCGGCGCGCCAGGCCAGCTCGAGCTCCTCGTGGGCGTCGAAGTACGCCCCGCGCCGGATCAGCTCTGCGCCCCTCTCGAACCGGGCCGCGACGGACGTGTCCTCCGGCTCCTGCTCCTGGGCCGCCGACCTCCTCCCCACGAGTGACACGATATCGTCGAGCTCCGCGCGGGTGGCTCACGAGGTCGAGTCGAAAGCGTGACGGCGCGCGCGCTGGCTGCTTCGCGAGTGCGTGTTAGATTCAGCGCGTGGCGACGATCCTGCTGGCGGGAGTCGACCTCTTCTTTCGCGCCAAGCTCGAGGCGGCGCTACCGGAGCATCATCTCGTCACGACCGACAGCGTCGAGGCGCCCGACCTCGTGATCGCCGACATCGCCCGAATCGAGCCCGAGGAGGTGGCGGACGCCTATCCAGACGTGCCGATCCTGGGCTTCACGAACCACACCGATACCTCCGGACTGCGCCGGGCGCATGCCGCCGGCTTCGACCGGGTGGTGGTCAAATCCGCGCTCACGGAGCGCCTGCGGGAGCTGATAGACGCGCTGACGGCGCCTGTAGAGTAGGCAGCCGTGACGTACATCATCGCGGAGCCCTGCATCGACATCAAAGACAAGTCGTGCATCGACGTCTGCCCCGTCGACTGCATCCACGAGGCCGGCCGGATCCTCGTGATCGACCCCGAGGAGTGCATCGATTGCTTCGCTGGGTCCGAGCAGTTCGTGACTGCGGCGGGGATCCGCTCCTTCGGAGAGCTCGAGGACCAGCAGTGCCGAGTGCTGACCGACAAGGGGTTCCGGTCCGCCGTCGTCAAGCGGTTCCGGCGGAAGCCGCTCGTCGAGGTCGAGCTAGCGCCCGCCTTCGAGGAGCGGGACCGCTACGGAGGCAGGCGGCTGACCACGCGCAATCGCTCGACCCTCAGGCGCACCATCCGCGCGACGCCCACGCACCCGTGGCTCCTCGCGGATGGTGAGCGAACGGACGCGCTAGCGCCGGGCCAGTCCCTGCCCTCGATGAGGGCCGAGCCGAAGCGCGACTCGGAGCGCTATCGCTTCGGAGTCTTGCACGGCATCGTCTTCGGCGACGGCAGCTGGAACAAGCAAGAGGTTCGCTCCGGCCAGCACCTCCACTATGTCCAGCTCTACGGCGAGCGGGTCGCGCGGTTCAGGGATTTCTTCGACCAGGTCAACTTCTCGCCGTGCCTCGACGTCCATCCGGGCTACGCGGGCACCGGTGTCGTCCGCGCCCCCGCGAACCTGAAGCGTCTGCTTCCCGAGACGGCGGACGCGGAATACATCGCCGGCTTCGTCGACGGATGGCTCGCGGCGGATGCAGACCCTGTGAAGGCCGGCTCCTGGCGCCTGCGGTCGACCGATCACGAGGCGCTGGCCTGGCTCGAGAGCGCGGCCGTGCTGGCGGGCTACATCGCCGTCGGCTCGGGCGAGGAGGCCAACCTGCGGACGAACTTCGGGGTTCGCAGTCGATCGATACGCTGGCTCTACCTGGCGACTCGAGAGGTCTTCTGGCGCGTGATGCGCGTCGAGCAAGGGGATCGAGACGCGGCCGAGACGTTCTGCGCCGTGGTCCCCGGGAAGCATGAGTTCACGCTGGCGGGTGGGGTCTATACCCACAATTGCGGCGCCTGCGAGCCAGAGTGCCCGGTCGAGGCGATCTTCCCGGAGGATGCGCTTCCGGACAAGTGGGAGCCCTTCATCAAGATCAACTACGCCTACAGCGAGGGCTTCGACGTGGTGGACAAGCTCACGGACGAGTACGCGACCGAGCACAACGTCCAGAACCCGCCGCTCGAGTAGGACGGATTAACGCGGGCCCTCGCGGGTACTCGCCCCCGAATCGAACGCAGGAGGGGTTGACGATGCCGCAGCGGGGATGGACCGCGAAGCGCGAGCGCCAGTACGAGCACATCAAGGACAGCCTCGAGGATCGTGGCGACTCCGAGGACAAGGCCGAGGAGATCGCGGCCCGGACGGTGAACAAGGAGCGAGCCCGGGCCGGCGAGGCGAAGACGTCGTCCCGTCTCTCGCGCGAGGACGTCTCTTCCGGCCGCCGCGGCGGCCTGCGCTCGGGCACGAGTCGGGCGAAGGGACGCACCCGCGACCAGCTCTACAACGAGGCGAAGAAGCTGAACGTCGAGGGCCGCTCGCAGATGAACAAGGCGCAGCTGCAACAGGCCGTCGATCGGCGGAAGTAGCCCATGACCTCGCAGGTATCGTTGCCGGCGTGAACCCACGCACGCTCGATCACGTCGCGCTCTGGCTGGAGGATCGAGACCGGATCGCGGACTTCGCGACACTGCGCCTCGGCATGCACGTGATCGAGCGGACCGACCGCTTCACGCTCGTCGGAGGGGACGCGCGCCGGGGCAAGCTGACCCTCTTCGAGGCGGACGGGCCGCGCGAGCAAGGGCCGCTCCGGCACGTCGCGCTCCGCGTCTCGAGCCTGGAGGCGGCGCGGGCGGAGCTGCCCGACGAGCTCGAGCTCGACTCGCCTCGCCCGGGAGAGCTCCAGTTCGACGTCGCCGAAGGACTGCGCGTCGCTCTGGTCGAGGCCCCGACCCACGCCGAGTACGACCTCGATCACGTCGCTCTCCGCTCGGCGCATCCCGAGGAGACGGCGACCGTCTACACGCGTCTCGGCTTCGAGCGAGCCGCCACCGGTCCCGACGGCCGGCCCCGAGTCGCGGTCGGAGGCGCCTACGTCGCGTTCCACGAGGGCGATCCGGGCGATCCGGAGCGGCCGCTGCTCAACCACCTGGCGGTGCTCGTCGACTCGGCCGAGGAGCACCGTGCCGACGCGGAGGACCTCGGGATCGAGGTCGCCGACTTCGTGGATGCCCCGAACACGCTCGCCGTCTTCGTCTGGGGACCCGAGCGGGTCAAGATCGAGTACGTCGAGCACAAGCCGAGCTTCTCCCTGACCTAGTGTGGTGCTGGCCGTCGCCGGCGGGGGGATGGGCGGCCTGTGCGCAGCGGCGCGGGCGCGCGAGCTCGGACTCGCGCCGACGGTGTCCGAGAAGGGCGATCGGCCGGGCGGGTCGATGCTCCTGTCCAGCTGCGTCGTCTGGCGCCACCGGACGCTCGAGGACTTCCGCGCCGAGTGTCCGGGCGGGGACCCGCGCCTGCAGGCGCAGATCGTCGAGCGCCTGGACGACGGGATCGCCTGGCTCGAGTCGCTCGGCGCGCC
>JBOHAW010000227.1:0-13975 GCA_050697975.1 Gaiellaceae bacterium | reverse complement strand
CTGCCGGACCAGCCGGCCCGGGGGCGCCGTCCGCACCGGGCGCGCCGGCGGGGCCGGGGGCGCCGTCCGCACCGGGAGCGCCCTTTTCGCCCTGGGGCCCGGCCACGTTCCAGACGATCGGCTGCTCGCGCTGCCGGCACGCGCTCGCATCGGCCACGATCCGGAGCAGGCCGCTGTGCCTGTGCTGGCAGGCCTGGATCACCGTCGAAGCCGAGCCGTTCTTCGGCGTGGTCGCGTACGAGACGCCTGCCGCCAGCAGCAGCGCTCCGAGCGCCGTCAGGAGCAGGCGTGCCAGCCGCCCCGTCGTTCGTCCCTGCATGGTTCCTCCTTCGTGAGTGGAGGAAGGGCAATACCCCGGCGCGAGACCGCTCGCCAGAGGCCGAAACGGCCACCGGGTACGGAGTCCCGCATGGCTGCGTGGTGCTGTGGAGCGACTGTGAGCGTTCCGTCACACGTGTCGGGCGACCGGCCGGCGTGTCCGCTACGATCGAGACTTGCTCGGGTCGGCCGCTCCTGACGACGGCCTCAAGTCCGGAGCATCCTCGTTCGATTATGTGTCTTGCAAGCGCAAAAAGACGATCCAGTGGGGGGTTCTCAACCTGTGGTTCATTCATCTCGTGCTCTGACTAGGGCGCTCACGCCGCTCGTGCTCGTCACGGCTGCCGTGGCAGCGCTCCTTCTCGTCGCACCCGCGCACGCGGAGCGACCCGGCTGGTGGTCGGACCCGTCGATCGCCTCGGGCTCGCCCGAGGTCGGCTCGACGCTGCTCGCGAGCGACGGCTCGATCAACTGCTCGCCCGGCTGCAGTGCGGCCGGCCCGGATCCGTCGCGCGCCGGCGTGTTCTTCGAGTGGGTCTCCTGCGCCGGCACGAGTCCCGGCGGCGCCGACCGGCCTACAGGCGGCATGGAGCACAATCCGCGCCCCGCCCCCGGCTGCGTCCTCCGGGTAGGGCCCTCTCGCGACGCGCTCAGCTACGTCGTGCGGGCGGAGGACTCCGGACGCCACGTCCAGCTCCACGTGATTGCGACGAACTACGACTGTGGCGAGGTCAACCGCTCGACGGGCGAGCAGGAGTGCAACTACTCCTCCGGCCACGGATGGAGCGCCACGCTGGGTCCGATCGGCGGAGGCGCGCAGGCCGCCCCGAGCGCGAACGCCGTCCCGGCGCCGTCCGGCCTCGCCAAGGAGGGTCAGACGCTCACCGCTTCGAACGGCTCGTGGACCGGCTCGCCGACGGGCTTCAGCTACCAGTGGACGCGCTGCGACGCGAGCGGCCAGGGGTGCGCCCCGATCACCGGCGCGACCTCGGGCACGTACACGCTCGGCGCGGACGACGTCGGCAAGCGGGTACAGGTCGTCGTGACGGCGACGAACGCGAAGGGCTCGAGCTCGGCCACGTCGGCCGCGACCGACGTCGTCGCCTCGACTGCGGTCGCGCCCGCGGTCACCGCTCTTCCTGCGATCTCGGGCAACCCCGAGGACATGCAGACGCTGACGGCCTCGCCCGGCACCTGGACGGGCTCGGGCCCGATCGGCTACGCGTACCAGTGGATGCGCTGCAGCACCCGCCTGCGCGGCTGCGCGAACATCGAGGGCGCGACCGAGGCGGCGTACGACGTCGTCCGCGCCGACATCGGCAGCCGGATCGTCGTCACGGTGACGGCCTCGAACCGCGGCGGCACGCAGACGGCCACGTCGCGGCGAACGGCCCACGTCACGGGCGCGAAGCCGCGTCCCGGCCACGAGTCGCTCTCGGCAAGCGAGATCGCAGCCCCCAACCAGCTCCGGCTCGCAAGCGTCACCCTGAGCGCCAGGGTGCTGCGTCCCGGCGGCCGCGTCGTCGTTTCGATCGTCGTCAAGGATCGGCGCGGCTTCCTGGTCGAGGGCGCGAACGTGCGGGTGTCCGGGCCTCGCGGTGTCGTCCTCGGCGCCGCCGGCGTGACGGATGCCGACGGCGCCGCTGCGGTGACGCTCCGCGCTCGCTCGCTCCCGAAGAGCGGGAAGGTCGTGCTCACGCTGGTCGTGTCGAAGCCGGGCGATGCCGCCGTCGGCACCAGCAAGCGCGTCGCCCTCCGCGTGCGCGGCCGGTAGATCTCGCACCGTCTCCAGGGGCGCCTGCGCGTGCGCGGGCGCCCCTGGAGCTCGTCGTCAGTAGAGGACGAGCCGGTCCCGGTGCACTGCCTCGACGCCGGGCGGACGCCCGACGAGGTCTGCGGCGCCCGCGCCCGCGATCCCCTTCGCGAACGCGATCCCGTCGGGCCCGACGAGCTCGACGGCGTCGCCCGCCTCGAAGCGGCCCTCGCAGGACACGACCCCGACCGCGAGCACGCTCCGGCCCTCGCCGGCGATGGCGCGCCGGGCGCCCTCGTCGAGGTGCAGCTTTCCCGCGACGGGCTTGCCGAAGCGGAGCCAGAGCTTGTAAGCGGGAAGCTCCTGGCCCGCGGCGGAAAAGCGGGTGCCGCGCGGCTCACCCGCGAGGATCGGCTCCAGTACCGACTCCCCGGCCCCGGCCGCGATCACGGTCGGAATGCCCGCCGCGGCGGCCATCTCGGCGGCGAGCACCTTGCTGCGAATCCCGCCCCGGCCGAGGCCGGAAGGGTCGCCCAGGACGGCGTCTCTGACCGCCGATCCCTCGCCGAGGAGCTCCGCGCCGGGCGTCCCGGGCGCACGGGTGTAGACCCCCTCCACGTCGGTGAGCAGCACGAGCAGGCGGGCGCGGACGAGCACCGCCACGTGCGCGGCGAGAGCGTCGTTGTCGCCGAACGTGATCTCGTCGGTCGCGGTCGCGTCGTTCTCGTTCACGATCGGCACCGCTTTCAGCGCGAAGAGCGCGTGGAGCGCGTTGCGGGCGTTCACGTAGGCGACCCGGTCGGCCACGTCGCCCGCCGTGAGCAGGATCTGCGCCGCGTGGAGACCCTCGCGGGCGAGCGGCAGCTCCCAGGCCCTCTGCAAGAGCCCCTGACCGAGCGCCGAGGCCGCCTGCAGCTTGGGCACGGACCGCGGGCGGTGCGTGAGGCCCAGGTGGGGCAGGCCGAGCGCGATCGCGCCCGACGAGACGACCGCCACGGGCTCGCCCCGAGACACGATCGCGCCGATCTCGCGCGCCCGCCGGCGCAGCACGGTCCGACGGACGCGCCCGCCCGGTCGCGCGACCAGGCTCGTCCCGAGCTTGACGACGACCGTCACTCGCGCCCCTCGCCGGCGTCGGCTTCCGCCGGGGGCAGCCCGGCTCCGACGTCGCCTGACGCGCGACTCGCCGTCAACGGCGCTGGCTCCCGTCGCCGACGATCCGGTACTGGCGCAGCCAGAGGTCGCGGTACGTCACCGGCCCGCGTGGCCCGGGCGTCCAGTCGACGTTGATGCCGGTCTCCGGCGCCCCGGTCAGCTCGGAGCCGTCGGTGAAGCGCGTCGGGGCGTGCCAGAAGGCCGCCGTGCCGCGGTAGCCGTCGAGGAAGCGCTGGGCGGCCACCGGGTCCTCGCTGACGATTCCCGCCGCCAGCCCGGAGGTCTCCTCGTTCGCGACCCGCAGCGCGTCGTCGACGCCGTCGACGAGCGCGATCGTCACGGTTGCGACGCGCTCGGGATCGTTCGCCCACTCGTGCCCGATCGGCCTGTCGAGCGGCAGCACCCCGTCGACCGTGCCGCGCGCCTCGAGGCCCTTCGCCCGCACGAGCTCGAGCAGGTCGGGCACGAGGTGCGCGGCCTCCCGGTCGACGAGCGCGAGATTGAGCCGGTTGCAGACGCCGAGACGGTCGAGGCTCGCGTCCGCGAGCGCGAGCGTACGCTCGCGCGAGGCTGCGCCGTGGACGTACAGGACGCCGCCGCCCTCGGCGTGGGCGAGCGTCCGGACGCCGTGCTCGGCGGCGAGGCGCGCGAGCGAGGCGGTCGTCTCGCCGCTCCCGCGCAGGATCACGAGCGGGATCCGCCGCGGCAGCGAGACGAGGATCCGCGCGCCTTCGCGGTCGGCCGAGCGGACGAGCCCGACGGCGCCCGGCGGGAGGCCCGCCCCCTCGAGCGCGGGCCGCAGGATCTCGTCGACGAGGAGCGTGACGGTGCCGAGCGCAGCGCCGCCGGTGCGCAGCACCGCCGTGTTGAGGCTCTTCAGGAGCTGGCCGGCGACGTCGACCGCGACGTTCGGCCGTGCCTCGAAGTTCGCCCCGACGGTGCCGATCGGGATTCGCCGCTCGCTCACGCGCAGGCCGTTCGAGAGCGTCCACGACCCGGCCTCGCGCTCGAGCGGATCGATCTCGGCCATCGCCTCCACCTGGCGGGCGAGCAGCTCGACCCGCTCGCCGTCGAGGCGCAGCCGGTCGAGCGTGCCCTCGTCGATCCGGCCGGCCGCGGCCTCGCAGTCGGCGGCGTTCGCCTCCAGGATCGCCCCGGACCGGGCCCGGACGAGCGCGGCCGCTCCACGCAGGGCCTCCGCGACCGCATCGTCGCGCAGGAACGGGCCGGCCCGGTTGGCCTCGGCCGCCTCGCGCTCGATCTGGTCCCGCAGGGTCACTTCAACCCGCATACTGCCTGCCGCCTGCGGGCACCGTCTCGCGAGCGAGCGCCAGGCGAAGGCGAGTGCCTGCCGCGCTCGGTCCGGAGCAACAGGGCATGATGATCGCCGTCGGATGACCGCGCGCGCCCTCACGGCCGGCGAGACGATGGCGCTGCTCGACCCGCTCGAGGACGACATCGCCGCCGGGACGACCTTCCGGCTCCGGGTCGCCGGCGCCGAGTCGAACTTCGCGATCGCGCTCACGAGGCTGGGCGTGAAGGCCACGTGGGTCTCCCGGCTCGGCGCCGATCCCTTCGGCGACGTGGTCGGTCGGACGCTCGCCGCCGAGGGCCTCGATCTCCAGCACGTTCGCCGCGATCCGGAGCGGCCCACCGGGCTCTACTTCAAGTCACGCAGCGGGACGGCGACTCGGGTCTTCTACTACCGCTCGGGCTCCGCTGCGAGCGCCCTGTCGCCGGCCGACGTCCCCGACGAGTTGCTCGACGGCGTGGCGCTCGTGCACCTGACGGGCATCACCGCGGCCCTGAGCTCCTCTGCCCGCGAGCTCGTGCTCGACCTCGGGCGCCGTGCCCGAGCGAGGGGAATCGCCGTCCTCTTCGACCCCAATTACCGCGCCGCGCTCTGGGAGAGCCCGGCGGCGGCCGCCGCCTCCCTCGACGACGTCCTCCCGAGCGTGGACTGGTACCTCTGCGGCCTCGAGGAGGGAAACGTGCTCTTCGGCACCCGCTCCCCCGAGGAGCTCGTCGAGGCGATCGTGCGCGGCGGCGCGGGCGCGGCGGCCGTTCGCGTCGGCGCCCGCGGCGCGCTCGTGCCCGACGGCTCGACGCTCGTCGAGGTGGCGCCGCCCCGCCTCGAGGCCGTCCGCGACGAGATCGGCGCCGGCGACGGATTCGCAGCGGGCTTCGCCTACGGACTGCTGCACGGCTGGAACGCACCCCACTGCGCCCTCGCCGGCAACGTCGTCGCGGCCGCGGCGCTCCGCGGCACGGGCGACTGGGAGACGTACCCGCGCCTGGACGAGTTCCGCGCCCTGCTCGAGGAGCAGCCTCCGCGCTAGAGCTCAGACGCGCGCGGCCGGCCGGTTCTCGAACACGTTGTCGAGCGCGGATCGGCGCGCGACCGCGAGTGCGCCGGTGAGGACGGCAGCCTCACCGAGGCTCGAGACCTCCACGCGCGGGGGATACGGCACCCAGCGGGCGAGGAGGCCGCGAACGGGCTCGAGCAGGAGGTCGCCGTTCGACCCGAGCCCGCCGCCGAGCACGACGAGCGCGATGTCGGCCACGGCGGCGATCGGGACGATGTGCAGCGCGATCCGGCGCGCGACCTCCTCCACGAGCGTCCGGGCGAGGCCGTCGCCGGCGCGCGCCTCCGCGAAGATGGCGCGCACGTCGTAGGGGGGCGCCAGCGAGGTCTCTCCGGCATGCTCATCTCCGAGCCGGGCGGCGAGCGCCGAGACGGCTCCGGCACACGGATCGACATCCTGCTCGAGCCCGGCCAGCGCGTAGTCCACCTCTCCCGCCGCCCCGTGATGGCCGCGGTGGAGCTCGCCGCCGACGACGAGGCCGGCGCCGAGGCCGGTGCCGATCGAGAGGAAGACGAAGTCGTCCACACCGCGGGCGACCCCGAGCCACTGCTCGCCCACGGCCGCGAGGTTGATGTCGTTCTCGAGCGAGACCGGGAGCTCGAGCCGGTCGCCGAGCTCGGCGCCGAACGGTCGCCCCTCGAGCCCCGGGACGTTCGTGGCGAGGTGGAGCCGGTGGAGCCGGCCGGGGCCCGACTCGACGACGCCCGGAACGCCCACGACGACGCCGTCGAGCAGCTCGTCCGAGAGACCGCTCGCCTGGACGAGCGACAGGCGAAGGTCGGCGATCGCGTCGATCGCGCCCTCGGCGTCCGCTCCTCGGAGCTCGACGTCCTGGCGTGCCCGAACCTGTCCGCCCAGGTCGCAGAGCGCCCCGCGCAGGAACCGGGCTCCGAGGTCGAGACCGAGGACGAGCGCGGCGTCGGGCACGGACTCGAAGAACACCGCCCCGTAGCTCCGTCGATCGCCGTCGTGCGGCGCCTCGCGGACGAGCCCCGCGTCGAGCAGCGACTGGAGCGCGAGCGAGACGGTGGGCTTGGAGATGCCGGCGCGGCGCGAGATCTCGGCGCGCGAGATCGGCGCTCCCGCGCGGATCGCCTCGAGCACCGTTCGCTCGTTCAGGTGCTTCAGCAGCGGCGGGATCGCTCCACCAGGCGAACTTCTTGTCATCTCGTCAAGGACTCTAACTCATCGAGACGGCTTTGAGCGAAAACTTGACTCGCTCTGCACGGAGTCGTATGGTCTCGTTCGGAAAGTTAACTAACAGGTAGCCCGATCAACCCACTCCCCAGGAGGCTCCTATGAAACGCGTGGCGACGGCAGTCGTCCTCCTCGCGGCGTTCGGACTCACGGTCGCGGGCGTCGCCGGCTCGAAGCCGACAAGCTCGACGACACCGGAGCGGGCCGCGACGAGCACGGCGACCAAGCTCACGATCTGGGTCGGCTGGAGCGCCCGCGAGCTCAACGAGTTCAAGCGCGTGGTCGCCGAGTACGACCGCAAGAAGACCGGCGTGGAGATCAAGGTCGTCGGCTCGGTGAACGACGACAAGATCATCGCCTCGCTGCGCGCCGGGAACGCCCCCGACGTCGTCAGCTCGTTCACCTCGCAGAACGTCGGCATCTACTGCAAGTCCGGCGGCTGGATCGACCTGGCGCCGTTCCTCAAGCGAGACAAGATCAACACGAGCATCTTCCCGGCGGCGACCCTCTACTACACGCAGTACAAGGGCGTGCGCTGCGCGCTGCCGCTGCTCGCGGACGTCTACGGCTTCTACTACAACAAGGCGCTGTTCCAGCAGGCCGGACTGACCCGGCCGCCGAAGAACTTCACCGAGCTGACGGCGTACGCGAAGAAGCTGACGAAGCTCAACGCTGATGGGTCGCTGAAGGTCGTCGGGTTCGACCCCTTCTTCGGCTTCTACCAGAACACCGCGGGCGCTTATCAGCCGCTCGTGGGCGCGAAGTACTTCGACGCGAAGGGCAAGTCCAGCCTGGCCTCGCACCCGGCCTGGACGCGCCTGCTCCAGTGGCAGAAGAGCCTGATCGACTACTACGGCCATAGCAAGCTCGTCCGCTGGCAGGCGGGCGCCGGCGACGAGTTCTCGGCGTCGCACGCGTTTGAGACCGGCAAGCTCGCGATGATGATGGACGGCGAGTGGCGGGTCGCGTTCATCGCGGCCGAGCATCCCGAGCTGAGCTACGGCACCGCGCCGATGCCGACGACGCAGCCGGCGCTGTACGGCTCGGGCTACGTGAACGGCACGATCATCGGCATCCCGAAGAACGGCAAGAACCGTGAGGAGGCGTGGCAGCTGGTCAAGTACCTGACGACCAACGATCATGCGCTCGCGATGTTCTCCAACGGGATCAGGAACGTCCCGTCCACCCGAAGCTCGTCGAGGTCGCCCGAGCTGAAGCCGGACGCGAACTTCGCCACCTTCCCGAAGATCTTCACGCATCCGAAGTCCGCCACGATCCCGATCACGTCCGCGGGCGCAGCCCATCTCGACACGTTCCAGAGCTTCCTCGCCAAGTGGCAGGCGGGGAAGGTCAAGGACCTCCAGGGCGGCCTGCGCGGGGTCGACAAGCAGATCGACGCCAAGCTCAAGCAGACCGGCGGGGGCGGCCCTCCGTGAGCTTCACGCCGGCGGGCGCGGAGGAGAGCGGCGTGGCGGCGTCGCGGTCTCGTCGCCCTCTTCCTGAGCCCCTGGCTCGCCGGCTTCTCCGTCTTCTTCGGGTACCCGCTGGTGATGAGCGCGTACCTGTCCTTCACGCACTACGACCTCCTGAGTCCGCCGCAGTGGATCGGACTCGCGAACTACCGCTACCTCTTCGGAACGGACGATCAGATCTGGCCCGCCGTGTACAACACGCTCTGGCTCATCGCCGTGCTCGTCCCGCTGCAGGCGCTGTTCGCCTTCGGCGTCGCGCTGATGCTGACGCGCGCGCGGTGGGGAGCCGGCTTCTTCCGGACGGTCTTCTACCTGCCGGCGCTCGTGCCGCCGGTGGCCGCGACCCTCGGCTTCGTCTACCTGCTCAACCCCGCCACCGGGCCGGTGAACGTCGTGCTGCGGTCCCTCGGGATCGACGACCCGCTCTGGTTCAACGACCCGGGCTGGTCGAAGCCGTCGCTCACGCTGCTCGGCATCTGGGGCATCGGCAACACGATGGTCATCTTCCTCGCGGCGATCCTCGACGTGCCGAAGCACCTGGACGAGTCGGCGCAGCTCGACGGAGCCGGGCCGCTGCGGCGCCTGCGCTGGGTGATCGTGCCGTCGGTCAGCCCGGTGATCCTCTTCGCGGTCGTACTCGGCGTCATCCAGGCGCTCCAGTACTTCACGCAGGCATACGTGGCCGCGAGCGTCGCGGCCGGACAGGCGTCACAGGCGGGCTCGGTGAGCACGCTCGAGCTCGGGTACCCCGAGGGCTCGACGCTCTTCTACCCGATCCTCCTCTACTACCACGGCTTCCGCTTCTTCAACATGGGCTACGCGGCGGCGATGGCGATGCTGCTGCTCGGCGTCGCCTTCGCGATCACGCTGCTCATCATCCGCAACTCGCGGCGGTGGGTGCACTACCAGGGCGCCCTGCGGTGACGGGCCGATGAGCACTGCAGGCGCGCACCTCGAAGCAGCCCCCCTCCTCCGCCGGACCCCGCCGCGGCCCGTCCGTCGGCGGCGCTTCCTCGTCGTGCTCGCCGACCACAGCCTGTTGATCGCCGCGGCGGCCCTCTTCGTGGCCCCGGTCGTGTTCGTCTCGCTGACCGCGCTGATGTCGACCGATCAGGCTCTGTCGCCGAGGCTCTGGCCCGAGCCGTTCCAGTGGGGGAACTTCATCGAAGTCCTCGAGAGCTCGCCGCTCTGGCGCTGGGCGCTGAACTCGTTCATCTACTCGAGTCTTGCGACCGTCGGACTGCTGCTCTCGAGCATCCCGGTCGCCTACGCGTTCTCGCGCCTGCGCTGGCGGGGGCGGGACGCCGTCTTCCTCGTCGTGCTCGTCGCGCTGATGCTGCCGCCGCAGGTGACCGTCGTCCCGCTCTACGTGATGTGGGCGAAGCTCGAGCTCGTCGGCACGCTCTGGCCGCTGATCATCCCGAACTGGCTCGGCGACGCATTCGCGATCTTCCTGCTCCGGCAGTTCTTCCTCACGATCCCCGAGGAGTACCTGGACGCGGCGCGCGTGGACGGCTGCGGCGAGCTGCGCATCCTCACGACGGTCGTGCTGCGCCTGGCGAAGCCGGCGATCGCGGCGGTCGCGCTCTTCTCCATCCTGTACACCTGGAACGACTTCTTCCTGCCGCTCCTCTACGTCGGCGAGAACCCGGACAACTGGGTCGCCTCGATCGGCCTCTCCCAGTTCCGCTCGCTCCATCAGGTGCAGTGGAACATGACGATGGCGGCGACGCTCCTCGTGATGGCGCCGGTGATCGTCGTCTTCTTCCTGGCGCAGAAGGCCTTCGTCGAGGGCGTCACCCTCACCGGGGTGAAGGGATGAAGATCGCCGTGATCGGCGGCGGCTCCACGTACACGCCCGAGCTCGTCTCCGGCCTCTCCCGCGAGCGCGACCGGATCGACGTCCGCGAGCTCGTGCTGCACGACATCGACCCGGAGCGCCGGGAGGTCGTGGGCGGCATGGCGGCGCGGATGCTCGAGCGCCAGGGCTTCGACGGCGAGCTGATCGTGACCGGCGACCTCGACCGCGCCCTCGACGGCGCGGACTTCGTGCTCGTCCAGATCCGCGTCGGCGGCCAGCAGGCCCGGCTGTCCGACGAGACCGTCCCGCTCGCCTGCGGCTGCATCGGCCAGGAGACGACCGGCGCCGGGGGGTTCGCGAAGGCGCTCCGCACCGTTCCCGTCGTGCTCGAGATCGCCGAGCGGGTCCGGGAGCGATCGTCCTCGGACGCGTGGATCGTCGACTTCACGAACCCGGTCGGGATCGTGACGCGGGCGCTCCGCGACGCCGGCCACCGCGCGATCGGCCTCTGCAACGTCGCGATCGGGTTCCAGCGCTCGTTCGCCCGGCTGCTCGGTGTCGACCCCGAGCGGCTCGTCGTCGACCACGTCGGCCTCAACCATCTCACCTGGGTCCGCGCCGTCTGGCTCGACGAGCGCGAAGAGAGCCCCCCGGAGGACGTACTGCCCGACCTGCTCGCCGCCCACGGCGACGCGATCGCCGAGCAGGTCGGGCTCCCCCGGCGGCTGGTCGACGAGCTCGGCGCGGTTCCGTCGTACTACCTCCACTACTTCTACGCCCACGATGAGGTCCTCGCCGGGCAGCTCGACGGCGTGCCCCGCGCCGCCGAGGTGGCCGAGATCGAGCGCGAGCTGCTGCGGATGTACCGCGATCCGTCGCTCGCGGAGAAGCCGGCGCTGCTCGAGCGCCGCGGCGGCGCCTTCTACAGCGAGGCGGCGACCGGACTCGTGGCGTCCCTCGTCGCCGGAACCGGCGACGTGCACGTGGTCGACGTCCGCAACGCCGGCACGCTCGAGGGACTGGCCGACGACGACGTCGTCGAGCTTCCGGCGCGCGTGGGCGCCGGCGGGCCGGTGCCCCTGCCTCAGCCTCCGCTCGCGCCCGAGCTCCTCGGACTTGTCCAGCACGTGGCGGCGTACGAGCGCCTGACGGCTGAGGCGGCCGTGAGCGGCGACCCCGTCGTCGCGCGCAAGGCGCTCCTCGCCCACCCGTTGATCGGCCAGCACGCCGTCGCCGACGAGCTGCTCGAGCGCCTGCTCGCCGCCGACGTGGCCCGCCTGGCGCGGTTCGCCGACGCGCCGGAGGCCGTCGCATGAGCCCGCCGCTCGTCCTCGCCGTCGACGGCGGCAACTCGAAGACGGACCTCGCGCTCGTCCACGCGGACGGCGAGGTGCTCGCGCTCGTGCGCGGACCGCTGAGCTCGCCCCACCATCTGGGTGTCGACGGCTGCCTGGCCGTGCTCGACACCCTCCGCGACGACGCTCTCGGCGAGGCCGGCCTCACGCGGGCGAACGGCGCCGTGGCCGACGTGGCCGAGCTGCTGCTCGCCGGCGTCGACTTCCCGACGGAGGAGCGGGAGGTCGAGGACGCGGTCGGCCCGCGCGGCTGGGCGGCGCGGACGTCGGTGCGCAACGACACGTTCGCCGTCCTGCGTGCGGGAACGGAGCGTGGCTGGGGGATCGCAGTCGTCTGCGGCGCGGGCATCAACTGCGTCGGCGTCGGCCCGGACGGCCGTCACGCGCGCTTCCCGGCGCTCGGATCGATCACCGGCGACTGGGGCGGCGGCTTCGACGTCGGTCTGGCCGGCGTGTCGGCGGCGGCGCGGAGCGAGGACGGGCGCGGGCCGAGGACGAGCCTCGAGCGCACGGTCCCGGCCCACTTCGGCCTGAGGACGCCGACCGAGCTCGCCGAGGCCATCCACCGGGGTCACATTCCCCAGCGGCGCGTGATCGAGCTGGCGCCGGCCGTGCTCGCCGAGGCGGCCGCCGACTCGGTCGCCGCCGAGATCGTGGATCGGCTCGCAGCCGAGGTGGTCGCGCTCGCGCGGGTGGCGCTCGCGCGCCTGGAGCTCGATCAGCAGCCGGTCGAAGTGCTGCTCGGCGGCGGGCTCCTCCAGACCGCCGACGGCCGGCTCGTCGCCGCGATCGGCGAGGGCCTGCGAGAGGTCGGACCGGCGATCACCGTGCGCGCGGCGACGTCGCCCCCGATCGTCGGAGCGGCGCTGCTCGGGCTCGACGAGCTCGGTGCCGGGCAGGACGCGCAGGCGCGCCTGCGCCGGGAGCTCGGGGCCGCCGTCGCGCGGAGGTCGAGCGATGACTGACGTCCGCTTCGACGGTGCGACGCGGATCTATCCGGGCACGGACGTCCCGGCGGTCGACGCGCTCGACCTGCACATCAGCGACGGCGAGTTCATGGTGCTCGTCGGGCCGTCCGGCTCGGGGAAGACGACGGCCCTCCGAATGCTCGCGGGGCTGGAGGAGATCGACGCAGGCGCCGTTCTGATCGGCGGTCGCGACGTCACGTACGTGCCTCCGAAGAAGAGGGACGTCGCGATGGTCTTCCAGAACTACGCCCTCTACCCGTATCTCACCGTCGCCGCGAACATCGGCTTCCCACTCAAGATGGCGAAGGTCAAGAAGGGCGTCCGCGAGCGGCGCGTGCGCGAAGTGGCGGAGATGCTCGGCCTCGCCGAGTACCTCGAGCGAAAGCCGGCGCAGCTGTCGGGCGGCCAGCGCCAGCGCGTGGCGATGGGCCGCGCGATCATCCGGCAGCCGAGCGTGTTCCTGATGGACGAGCCGCTCTCGAACCTCGACGCGAAGCTCCGCGTCCAGATGCGTGCGGACATCGCCGCACTCCAGTCCGAGCTCGAGGTCACCACGGTCTACGTCACGCACGACCAGGCCGAGGCGATGACGCTCGGTCACCGGGTCGCGGTGCTCCGGGACGGCCGGCTGCAGCAGTGCGACGCGCCGCGCGCGCTGTACGAGCGCCCCGCGAACACCTTCGTCGCCGGCTTCATCGGCTCGCCCGCCATGAACCTCTGCGTGGCGCCGCTCGCGACGAACGGCGCGGTCATGCTCGGCGGCGTGAGCTTCCCGCTGCCGGCCGCCGCCGCAGGCAGGGGCGTCGTGCTCGGACTGCGGCCCGAGTCGCTCGAGCTGGCCTCCGAGGGCGTGCCCGCCCGCGTGGACGTCGTCGAGGAGCTCGGAGCGGACGCGTACGTCTTCTGCTCCGCCGAAGTCGCGGGCGAGACGACGAAGCTCGTCGCCCGGGTCGAGGCCCGTCTCCGGCCCGAGCGCGGCGAGAGCGTCACGCTGCGCCCGCGGGCCGGCGAGGCCCACCTGTTCGACGCCGAGAGCGGGGAGAGGCTGAGTCACTGATGGAAGCGGCTCGCGAGCGGGAGTCGGATCCGGGAGAGCTCTTCCTGGCGGAGATCCGAGAGCAGCCCGCGGCGCTGGCGCGGCTGCTCGAGCAGGAGGCGGCGTTCGAGGCGGTCGCCCGGGCGCTCGTCGACCACGCGCCGCAAGTCGTCCGTCTCGTCGGGCACGGCTCGTCCGACAACGCCGCCTCGTACGGCGTCTACGCCTTCGGGCTCCTGCCGGGCTGGACGGCTCTGCGCGACTCGATCTCGCTCACGGTCTACTACGGCGCCCGGCTCGATCTCTCGGCCTCCGCCGTGCTCGCGCTCTCGCAGTCGGGCCAGACGCCGGACGTCGTCGAGTACGTCGAGCGCGCGCGGGCGCAAGGCGCGCTGACGATCGCGGTGACGAACGAGCCGGAGTCGCCGCTCGGCCGCGCCGCGGCCGCCGTCCTCCCCCTCGCCGCCGGTCCCGAGCGCGCGGTCGCCGCGACGAAGACCTACCTCAACCAGCTCGCCGCGCTCGCGCTCCTCGCCGCCGGCGCGGCGGGGCGC
>JBOHAW010000226.1:0-2601 GCA_050697975.1 Gaiellaceae bacterium | reverse complement strand
CTCCGCAGCTTCCTCGACGTTGGAGACGAACGGCTCGCCGGCCAGCCCGCCGCCGCAACGACGTGCGCCGACCGTGACGACGCCTGCCAGCGCGGCGTCCTCGAGGTAGTCCGAGGCCGCGTGCCGGCCGGCGCGCGAGAGCTCGAGCAGGCTCTCGAGCGTCGGCGGGACCTCCGCCAGCTCGGGCTCCGCGGGTCCGCCCCGCCCCATCGCCACGACGACGACGTCGCGCTCCTGCGCCAGGAGGCGCGCCGCGTAGCCGGCGACCGCGGTCTTCCCGACCCGCTTCCCCGTCCCGATGATCCCGAGCGCAGGGAGCGCGAAGGGTGCGAGCGCCGGCGGGTCGAAGCGGAAGTCCGCGCCGAGGTAGGGAAGGCCGTGGGCCAGCACCCGGCTCGCGAGCCGGAAGCGCTCGCGCGGGCCGAGTACCGGCTCGTCCGAGAGGTCGTAGACGAGGTCGGGCGCATACTCCGCGAGCGCTTCCTCGAGGCTGTCGGCCAGCGGGACGCCGTACTCGTCGTCGCCGCGCAGCTTCTCGGTCCCGCCGACGAGCAGCGCCGCCACGATCTCGTACGGCAACCACTCGAGCGCGTCGCGGACGACCGGCGCGTAGTGCTCACCGTCGATCACGGCCAGAGCCCTCGACTTCACGACCGAGTTGTCACCTCGCCCTCGATCCGCGCCGTGTACTTCTCGAACGCGAGGGTCTCGGTCGAGAACTGGATGATCCGCTCCTGCCCGTGGAACGGGTACCTGCGCCAGACGTCCACGTGCCCGCCCGTGACCTCGATCACGTTGTAGCAGGGCCTCGTGTTGCCCCGGAGGCGCAGCGAGGACACGGTGCCGGCGTTGACGACGAAGAGATTCTCGAGCTTCCACGCGTACGGCACGTGCTTGTGGCCCGAGAGGACGAGGTCGACGCCCGCCCGCTGGAGGCACTCGATCGCGTCGCCGGCGTCGTAGACGACGTTGCGCTCGCGACCCGTGCCGGGCACGGGCAGCAGGTGGTGATGGAGGACGAAGATGCGCAGGTCCGCGGGCGGGGCGAACTGCTCCTCGATCCAGCGGTAGGTTCCACGGCCGATCTGGCCGTGGTCGAGGTCCGGCTCGGTCGAGTCGACGGCGACGACGGTCACGCTCCCGACCCGGAGCACCGTCCGCCGGTCGCCGAACAGGTTCTCGAAGTGCACGTAGCCGACGTTCCGCGAGTCGTGGTTGCCGGGAATCACGACCACCGCCTCGCACTCGATCCGGTCGAGGTAGCCCTTGGCCTGCGCGTACTCCTCCTTGAAGCCGAAAGTGGTCAGGTCGCCCGAGCAGATCACGATGTCGGGCTCGAGGTCGTTGATCTCGCTGATCGCGCGCTCGAGCAGGTTGGGAACGAAGTACGGCCCGCCGCAGTGAAGGTCCGAGATCTGAGCGACGATGAACGGCTTGTCCGCCATACCGGGAAGTCTAAGCGCCCCTCGGACGCGCCGATTCCGGCGTCCGAGGCCGCTGCTATCCTGGCTCCGGTGACGCTGGAAACGCCTGATTTCCAGGCATATTTGGGAGAAGGAACACCGCGGTTCGCCAACGAGGCCGAACTCGAGTGCGCGAAGGTGCTCGACTACTACGGCGTCCCGTGGGACTACGAGCCGCGGACGTTCGTCCTCGAGCGCGACGGCGAAGGCAGGGTGGTCGAGGCGTTCACCCCCGACTTCTACCTGCCCGAGCAGAACCTGTATCTCGAGATCACCGTCATGAAGCAGTCGCTCGTGACGCGCAAGAACCGCAAGCTGCGCAAGCTGCGGCAGCTCTACCCCGACGTCCGCGTCAAGCTTTTCTACAAGCGCGACATCGAGCGCCTCGCCCAGCGATACCACCTCGACCTCGCCTCGTAACGACCGGCGACCCCATCGGCGAGATCTACCTGACGGCCGGCGAGATCCGGGGCCGCGTTGCCGAGCTCGGGGGCGAGATCGCGGTGGATTACGCGGATCGCGAGCCGCTCCTCGTCGCCTCGCTGAAGGCGAGCATCGTCTTTCTCACCGACCTTTCGCGCGCGACGCCGATCCTGCACTGGCTCGACTTCGTCGAGCTCGCCGGCTACGGGCCCGGCGCCGGCACCGGCGGCCACAGCAGGATCCGCCTGCTCAAGGATCTCGACACGGAGATCTCGGATCGGGACGTGCTCGTCGTCGAGGACGTCGTCGACACGGGCCTGACGCTGAACTACCTCTGCAGGACGCTCGAGCTGCGCGGGCCGCGCACGCTCGCGGCGGTGACGCTGCTCGATCGTCCCTACCGGCGGCTCGTCGACGACCTGCCGGTGCGCTACGTCGGCTTCACCGTGCCGGACGAGCTCTTCGTCGGCTACGGCTTCGACCTCCACGAGCGCTACCGCAACCTCCCCGACCTGCACGTGCTCGGCGACGGCTCGGCCTCGGCGACGCCCGGCCGCGGCCGAGAACGACCGGCCGCCCCGGGGGAGGCGGCCGGCGTCGTCGGGAGACGATCGGGTGGGGCGGCGCAGCCGCGGGTGAGCGCGCGCACGCCTCCAACTTTCAACCGGTAAACGGTCGAGGGGCCGAGTTGGGTACGACCCCGGCTACAAGTAGC
>JBOHAW010000225.1:0-6067 GCA_050697975.1 Gaiellaceae bacterium | reverse complement strand
AGCCGGCTCTCGCCGACCGGCACGTGGTAGGCGACGGCGAGCGAGTTGAGGTCGACGCTTGCGATCTGCGGCCCGCCGCCGACGACGTACGCGCGTCCTCCTGGATCGATCGCGAGCGCAGGGCGCTGCGTCCGGAACGGGCCTTCGTTGTTCGGGCCGCCGTCCGAGCCGGCGTCGATCCGCTTCAGCTCCACCGACCGAGCCTTGCCGGTCCAGCCGACCGCGACGAGCGTGGGCGGGCCGATTCCCTGCTCGTTCCGCGTCAGGAGGACGATGCCACCACGGCTCGGCGCCCACGCGATGACGTTGCCCCCGTAGACCTCCTGCGAGATCACGCTCGGGCGGGCCGGGTCGACGCGGAGGACGGCGCCGTGCTCGACGACGATCAGGCGGCGCGCGGCCAGCCAGGCGAAGCCCTGGACGAGCCGGTGCGGCCGAGCGAGGGTCGCGCGAAGCCTCCTCGAGCGGAGGTCAACGAGCCGGATGCCGTTCTCCGTCGAGATCGCGAGCTGCCGCCCGTCCGGCGAGTAAGCCCACGTCCCCGCGTTGCGCCCGAGCGCGACCCGCCGCCCAACGGGTGCCAGCGTCGCCGGGTCGACGCGCACGACCTGCATCTGCGTGCCGCTGCGGACGAGTGCGTGCAGTTGCGGCGAGGCCGGCGCACCGGTGGCCGCCGACGTCGCGAGTGCGGCGAGGAGAGCGACGACCAGCGATCGCGCGATGCATTTCCGTAGCATCCCGTCCGTGCTGGAGCCCAAGGTCTTCAAAGCATATGACGTGCGCGGCCTCTACCCCGAGGAGCTCGACGAGAAAGGCGCGTACGCCATCGGCCGGGCCTACGTGGAGGAGTTCGAGCCGCGCCGGATCGCCGTCGGCCGCGACATGCGCCTCTCGTCGCCGTCGATGTCCCGTGCGGCGATCGACGGAGCCGCGGACGGCGGCGCCGACGTGCTCGACATCGGGCTGGTCGGCACCGAGATGGTCTACTTCGCCGTCGGCGAGCTCGGCCTGGACGGCGGCATCTGCGTCACCGCGTCGCACAATCCGAAGGAGTACACGGGCATGAAGATCGTCCGTCGCGGCGCGCTGCCGGTCGGCGGCGAGTCGGGCCTTCCGGCCGTGCGCGACCGGGCCCTGGCCGGATTCGACGCGTCCGGGGGTCAGACCCCGGGACAGGTCCAGGAGTACGACGTCTGGCCGGCCTTCGTCGAGCGCGTGCTCTCCTTCATCGACGTCGACGCGCTGGAGCCGCTGCGCGTCGTGATCGACGCGGCGAACGGGATGGCGGGCGCGATGCTCCCGCCGGTGCTCGAGCGGCTGCCGATCGACGCTGTGCGCTGCTACTTCGAGCCGGACGGGACGTTCCCGAACCACGAGCCGAATCCGCTCCTGCCCGAGAACCGCGAGTTCATCGTGCGCAAGACGCTCGACGAGTGCGCCGACCTCGGGGTCGCGTTCGACGGCGACGCCGACCGCTGCTTCTTCGTCGACAACTCGGGAGAGTTCGTTCCGGGCGACTTCGCCACCGCCCTGCT
Organism: Gaiellaceae bacterium; assembly: GCA_050697975.1. Taxonomy (GTDB): domain Bacteria; phylum Actinomycetota; class Thermoleophilia; order Gaiellales; family Gaiellaceae; genus JBOHAW01. Next base: position 4,532 of record JBOHAW010000225.1, on the reverse strand, counting down.
CGCCGAGTCAATCCTCGCGAAGGAGGCCGGCGGGAAGGTGATCTACGACGTCCGTGCGAGTTGGGCCGTGCCCGAGACGATCGAGCGGGCCGGCGGCGTCCCGCTCGTGAACCGCGTCGGGCACGCGTTCATCAAGCACCGCATGCGCAAGGAGGGCGCCGTGTTCGGCGGCGAGGTCTCCGGGCACTACTATTTCCGCGACTTCTCGCAGGCCGACTCCGGCGTCGTCCCCTTCCTGCTCATGCTCGAGCTCGTCTCGCGGAAGGGGAGCAAGCTGTCGGAGATCCTCGCGCCGTATCGCGAGCGCTACTTCCTCACCGGCGAGCTGAACACGCCCGTGCCCGACGTGGCCCTCAAGCTCCAGGAGCTGAAGGAGCGCTACGGGCGCGAGGGCGAGCTCTCGCACCTCGACGGCGTGTCCGTCGACGCCGACGGCTGGCACATGAACGTCCGGCCCTCGAACACCGAGCCGCTGCTGCGCCTCAACCTCGAGGCGCGCTCGCGGGAGCTGATGGAGCGCAAGCGCGACGAGGTGCTCGCGCTGATTCGCTCGTGAGGGCGCGAGCTCGGGATCGCGTAATCATGCGCCGGGAAGCCGCGAGCTGAGCGCCTCCACCACGTGGCCCTGGAGCCACGTCAGCCAGCCGTAGAGGGCGAGCTCCGGCGCGCGCGGGTCGCGCGGGTCGATGCCGGTCTCGTACAGGTCCTCGGTCACGCCGATCCGCTCGCCGAGCACCAGCCGCAAGTCGTTGAGCGTCCCGCACCAAGCCGCCAGCTGCGCCTCGTCGAGGCGCTCGCAATCGATCGTCGCCTCGACCGTGCGCAGCGACTCGAGCCGCCCGCCGACGAGCTCGTCGCGAACGAGCCGGTCGTACTCGGCGCTTGCCTCGGCGTCGTCGCGGTAGGCGGCCGGGAAGAGGCGCGCGACCTCGTCGCCATCCGCCTCGATCAGCTCTCGCAGCTCCTCGCAGAAGCCCCGCAAGGCCTGACGCTCCGTGCCGCCGAGCCGGAGCCGGTAGCTCCCGTCACGCAGTGGCCGCACCGGCTCGAGCCAGCTCATCAGTCCTGCTGCATCGTCGCCCAGAGCCCGGCCGCGTGGAGCCGCGCGACGTCGTACTCGGCCTTCTCCTGCGTCCCATTCGAGACGGCCGCCTTGCCCTCGTCGTGCACCTGGAGCATCAACTTCTCCGCCTTTGCCCGGCTGAACCCGAAGAGGTTCTGGAACACGTAGGTGACGTACGTCATGAGATTCACGGGGTCGTTCCAGACGATCACGATCCAGGGGCGATCGACCTCACCGGCCTGGTCGTCGGCCGGCTCGCGGATCCGGACGGGCACCTCGATCGTCTGGCTCATCGCCCGAATTGTGGCAGGGGGCCGCCCGGAAGCCGCCCCCTGCTCTCGAGCTAGCCGCCGACGGTCTGGAAAGGCTCCTGCGTCTGCGGGTTCAGGTGGTGCCAGGTACGCGCCTTCAGCGTCAGGGGCTGGAAGACGTCGAAGCCGCGGATGATGTCGTTCGCGTAGACGTAGTCGTTGTACCAGTACGACGACCACGTGAAGGCGGGGCCGTGGCCGTCGACGCCGCTCGCGTCGTAGTACGCGATCTCGACGGGGGCGGCCGGATTCGTGAAGTCGAAGATCGTCGTGCCGCCGAAGTAGGCTGACGCGACGCCGATGTAGCGATCGTTGACGGGGACGATGTTGGCGTTGTGCAGCGAGCAGTAGGGCCCGCTGTTCGCCGAGCGCGGGATCATGTACCGCCCCAGGAGCGGCGCGGTCACGCTGCCCGGCGGCACGACGCCGTAGAACCAGATGTTCCCCTTCAGGCTCTGCGGCCCGGTGCAGGCGTGCGCGAAGGCCTCGTCGTTGATCCCGACGACCTCGCCGTCCCACGTGAACTCGGCCGAGTGGAAGAAGTCGAAGTTCGGGTTGCGGATGTGCGTGTGGGCGGTGATCGTCGTCGGGCTCGCCGGATCGGAGATGTCCCACAGCTGCGCCTCGGCGTTGCACGCGGCGAGCGCGATCGGGCGTTTCGGGTCGAGGAAGGCCTGGATGTCGTGACACGCGATCGCGGCCGTTCCGGGGAACGGCAGCGTGTCGGCGTGGAGCGGCTGCTCCTTGAGCACGTGCGCGCCCTCGGGGTTCGCGAAGGAGACCTCGACGATCGAGATCTTCTGGTGCGGCGGCGCGCACTGCGGCCCGCCGAAGTCCGGAAAGCCGGGTGGCGTCGCCCCGCCGAAGAGCGGGTAGGACGACACGTAGACGAGCAGGCGCTGGTTTCGCTTGTCCGGGATCGTCGTGTGCGTGTGCGAGCCGCATGCGGTCGGCACCGATGCGATGTGGCGCGGTGCGGTCGGCTCGCTGACGTCGAAGACGCGAAGTCCCTCGAAGCCCGGATTGAAGCCGATGCCGAAGTTCCCAGGGATGGGACTCGCCGAGACTGGCGTGTCGACGCTCGTGCACGCGTCAGTCGACTGCGGCCGATCGATTGACTGGATGAGCAGCAGCCGGCCGCGCGCTTTGTAGACCGAGACGTCGTTCTGCGGCCCGCGGCACGGGAAGTCCGACAGCAGCACGGGCCGCGCCGGGTCCGAGATGTCGAAGATCCTGAACCCGTCGTAGTTCCCCGCAAAGGCGAGGTCCTCCCAGAACGCGAGGTCCGAGTTGGTCGCCGCCTTCGGCGAGTTGAACAGGTGCGACATGTTCGCCTGGTCGTCCGCCGTGCCGTGATCCGCTGCTGCGCTCAGCGGCAACACGAGGACGGCGATCGACGCGACGAGGGCGAGACGGGCGATACCCTGCATGTTCGAACCCCCTTGCGGTGGCGTGTGAGCCTGCGCCGGGCGATCGTAAACTGGCGTCCGACGTGCTGTAAACCAGCCCCGGACTACGATGACCGGCGTGACGTCGTTCGAGCTCGGTCGCACCACCGACCGCAAGCCGCCGTTGAAGTATTCCGCGCTCGCGCGCGTCTGGTTCTCGGACACCGACGCGCAGGGCATCGTCTACTACGGCCGCTACCTGCCGTACTTCGACCACGCGCGAGTCGAGTACCACCGGCACCTCGGCCTGAGCGGTTGGAGCGAGGAGGGCCGCGAGTACGTGATGCGGGCCTCGACGGTCGAGTACCACGCGCCGGCGCGGTTCGACGACCTGCTCGAGATCTTCATCCGCCTCAGCCGCATCGGGCGGACGAGCGTGACCTACGAGTGCGCCGCGTACCGGACGGAGGACGACGTGCTCATGGTCACAGCGCACCAGACGCTCGTGCTCGTCGACCTCGACGCGCGGCGGCCGTGCCCGATTCCGGATGCGTTCAGGGAGCTCATGCGAGCGTTCGAGGGGGCGGATCTGGAGCTGTGACGGCCGGCATCCTCGAAGCCGTCGACCGCGTGCTCAACCGGGGCGGGGACGCGGACGACGTCCTGCGGCAGGTGCTTGCGATCCTGCACGAGCGCGGCGGCGCCGCCTGGGCCGGGATCGCCTTCGTCGAGGAGGACGAGCTCCAGCTCGGGCCGACGGTCGGCGGGCCGCCTCCGGCCGAGCCCGAGCGGCGGGCGATCGAGTTCGGCGGCGCTCGCGTGGCCGAGCTCCGGACCACGCCGGGTGCGGACGCCGCGCTGCTCGACCGCCTGGCCGTGGTGATCTCGCCCTACTGCCTCGTCGGGTGGGACACGGGTGGCGAGGCCTGGGTGCCCTGAGCTCGGGCAAGGGGCGAAGGAGGGGATGCCGCTGTCTCGCCGCACCGGACAGCGGCATCCTCTCCCTGCGCCGCGCGCCCACCCGATTGTCCTCGTATTCGGGTGGGCGCCGCAGCTCTGGTGCCCCCTCCCCCGTACGTCATGTTGTAGTCGGATTCGGCGCCGGCGCCATCCCTCTATCCAGCTACCCCCTCCCCGCGCGGCGTGATCACTCGACCGAGGGATAAGAAAACTCCTGCAAAAGACAGATTTAGCTGGAGAATCTCCGCGAACATGCCGTTGTCCGCCGGTGCAGGTTCACTCGAACGAGGGATCGAGATCGAGCTACGAGGGCGTGACGCGGTACGCGTCGAACACGGACTCGATGCCGCGCAGCGCGTTCAGCAGCGTCCGCAGCGCCTTCACGTCGCCCACCTCGGCCGTGTACCAGTTCTTCGCCAGCTGATCCTCGACGACGCCGCCGTACGAGACGATGTTCGCGCCGTGCTCGGCGAACGTCCGGGCGACGTCCTCGAGCAGCCGCGGCCGGTCCCACGAGTCGACGGCGATCTGGACGCGGAAGCTCTGCGAGGCCCCGCCGTCCCAATCGACCGGCGTGAAGCGCTCGGGATTGCGCATCAGCGCCTTCACGTTCGGGCAGTCGTCGCGGTGGATCGTGATCCCCTTGCCGAGTGAGATGTAGCCGACGATCCCGTCGCCGGGGACGGGCGTGCAGCACTTGGCGAGGCGCACGAGCACGTCCTCGACCCCGATCACGTTGATGCCGTACGTCACGCTCGACGTGGCGCTGCGCGCCTTCGGCGCCTTGAGCGGGACCGTCTCCTCCTCCGC
>JBOHAW010000224.1:0-7639 GCA_050697975.1 Gaiellaceae bacterium | reverse complement strand
CTGGCCCGCGATCACGCGGCGCCAGGAACCACCCCCGCCCTTGCCAAGGCTGGGAGCCTTGGCCGCGGCCGGGTGCGGCCCCTGGCTTGGTGCTCGCGACCCAGAAGCGGGGCAGCATTACCTGAAGGGGCACTACGCGGGCACTCCGACCTCGCTGAGCATGCGCTCGATCGACCCGGCCGCGCGCTCCCCGGCGCGTCCGTCCCAGAGCGGCGGCTGCTCTCCGGGAGTCCGGCCGCGGCCGAGCAGGGCCGGGATCTCCTCGATCGCCTCGGGGTCGAGCCCCAGCACCGTATTCGTGCCGTGCGTGACCGTGACGGGACGCTCGGTGTTCCGACGGAGGGTGAAGCAGGGCACGCCGAGCGCCGTCGTCTCCTCCTGCACGCCCCCGGAGTCGGTCACGACGGCGGCCGCGGCGGCCTCGAGGGAGAGGAACGGGCGGTAGGGCAGAGGCGGGGTCAGGACGACCGAGCTGCCGGCGAGCAGGCCGGCCCGGTCGAGCCGGTCGCGCGTGCGCGGGTGCACCGGGAAGACGACCGGCAGCTCCTGCGCCACGGTCCCGAGCGAGGCCATCGCCTGCGCGAGCAGCTCGGGCACGTCGACGAGGGTCGGCCGGTGGAGCGTCACGAGCAGGTACGAGCCCTCGTCGAGGCCGTGCTCGCGCCAGGCGGCGAGCGCGCGGGCGGCGTCGACGTTCGCGAGCAGCGTGTCGATCATCGTGTTGCCGACGAAGCCGATCCGCTCCTCCGGGATCCCCTCCGCGGCCAGATTCTCGTTCGCGTTCTGCGAGTGGGTGAGCAGCAGGGTGGACAGGTGGTCGGTGAGCCGGCGGTTGAGCTCCTCCGGCATGCTCGGGTCGAAGCTGCGCAGCCCGGACTCGACGTGGCAGACCGGAAGCTGGAGCTTGGCCGCCGCGAGCGCGCCGGCGAGCGTCGAGTTGACGTCGCCGGCGACCACGACCAGGTCGGGCGCGAGCTCGACGAAGACGCGCTCGAGCTCGATCAGCGCCCGGCCCGTCTGCTCGGCGTGGGTGCCCGAGCCCGTGTGCAGCTCCACGTGCGGCCGCGGCAGCGGCAGCTCGGCGAAGAAGACGTCCTTGAGCAGGACGTCGAAGTGCTGGCCGGTGTGGACGAGACGCTGCTCGGCTCGCCCGCGGCGCTCGAGCTCCGCGTAGACGGGCGCGACCTTCATGTAGTTCGGGCGCGCCCCGACGACGTGGACGACGAGCGGGCGGCTCATGCGGAGCGTTCCACGAGTGCCTCCGGGAGCTCGGCCGTGCCCGGATCGCCCTCGACGTGGCGCTCGTACCAGAGCGTGAACACGAGGAGCGCCCAGATTCGGTGACCCCGGTGCGCCGCCCCGGCGACGTGCTCGTCCACGAGCCGCGTCACCGCCTCGGGCCGGAAGAAGCCCTGGCGCCGCAGCGTGCCGGCCGAGAGCGTCGCGCGGACGAACGGCTCGAGCTCGCCGCGCAACCACTCGGCTGCCGGGACGGAGAAGCGGCGCTTGCGGCCGTGGACGATCCGTCTGGGCAGGAGCGGCTCGGCGGCGCGGCGCAGGAGCACCGGTCTGCGCAGTCCCCGGACCTGGTGGCGCGTCGGCAGCGCGAAAGCGAGGTTCGTGACCACGGTGTCGAGGAAGGGCACGCGCGCCTCCAGCGAGTGCGCCGTCGAGGCCCGGTCGGTCTTCACGAGCAGGTCGTCCACGAGCTGGAGGCCGGGGTCGACGTCCTGCGGCCGCGCGTGGAGCTCGGCCCCGGACGCCGTCCGCCCGGTCAGCTCGGTGAGCGCCTCGCGCGAGAAGACCTCCTTCGCGGCAGGCGCGGCGTAGCTGCCGAAGAGCTCGTCGCCACCCGCGCCCGAGAGCGCTACCTTCACGTCCTCGGCCGCAAGCCGGGAGACGAGGTACGTCGGAAGTGCGGACGGGTCGGCGCACGGCTCGTCGAACGCGTCCGCGAGCGCGGGCAGCAGCAGGGCGACGTCGGGCCGAACCACGAGCTCGCGATGGCGGGTGCCGTAGCGTTCGGCCACGAGCCGCGCGCCGGCGAGCTCGTCGACCGAGCGCCCGGCGAAGCCGATCGAGAACGTCCGCAACGGCTCGGAGCTCACCTCGGCCGCGAGCGCGGCGAGAAGCGCCGAGTCGAGGCCGCCCGAGAGGAGCGCCCCGACGGGGACGTCGCCGGCGAGGTGGGCGCGCACGGAGTCGCGCAGCCGCCCACGCAGCTCCTCGATCAGCTCCGGATCCTCGTTGGTGCGCAGCTCGTCCGCGCGAACCGGCCCGGGGCGCGCGAAGCGCTCGAGCCGAGCTTCGCCGTCCTCCCAGAGCAGGAGCTGGCCCGGCGGGAGCTTCCGAGCGCCGTCGAAGATGGTCAGCGGCGCCGGGATCGAGTTGAAGGCCAGGAAGCAGTCGAGCGCGTCGAGGTCGATCTCGCCACGGGGTAGCGCCCGCAGCTCGGAGGCGAAGGAGAGCTCGCCGGCTGTCGTCCGGTAGACGAGCGGCTTGATCCCGAAGCGGTCGCGGGCGAGCACGAGCCGCTCGCGACGGGTGTCCCAGATCGCCACCGCGAACATGCCGCGCAGCCGGCCGACGAACGAGTCGCCGTGCTGCTCGTAGAGGTGCGCGAGCACCTCGGTGTCGCCGATCGTGCGGAACCGGTGACCCTGCCGCTCGAGCTCGTGCCGCAGCTCCGAGTAGTTGTAGATCGCCCCGTCCTGGACGACCATGACGGTGCCGTCCTCGTTCGCAACCGGCTGGTCGCCCGTCCCGGGGTCGACGATCTCGAGCCTGCGGACGGCGAGGCCCACGCCGCCTTCGACGAACGCGCCGGCCGAGTCGGGCCCGCGGCGCACGAGCGCCTCGCTCATCGCGGCGAGGCGGGCGGGATCGACCGCGCCGGCCGCGGAGGCGATTCCGCAGATCCCGCACATTCGCCCGAGTTTAGATGCGTGACCGAAAATTCCCGCGGGCCGGATGACGGCCCAGACACGGCGCGGGATCAGCGCGTCCGGGCACGACGCGTAGCGCTGCTACGCTCCGCGCCCGGCCACGGCGCCCCGCTTGGTCTGAGCCGCCCCCGGCGGCGCGCCAATTTCCGGTCAAGCATCTAGAGATGGAGCACGAGACCCCACTCGTGGCTTCGATCCGGGTCGTCATGGACGCGCTCGGCGACGACCCGCGCGCCGAGGCGCTCGTACAGCCGGTGGGCGTCGGCGAAGCGCTTGTCGCTCCAGATCGCGAGCGAGCTGCGACCCGTCGCGCTCGCCTCGGCGACCACGGCGCGCATCAGCGCGGACCCGGCGCCCCGTCCCCGCGCCCGCGCCAGCACGTAGAGGCGCTCGAGCGAGCAGTCGCAGTCGCGCAGCGAGCCGATCCGCGTGTCGGAGAGGTCGAGGCCCGCCGTGCCGACGACGCCCCCGCCGTCGTCGGCGACCCAGAACGCGTCGTAGGCGGAGTCCACGTCGGCGAGGTCGGCGTGGTAGCCGGACTCGTCCCACGTGAAGCCGTACTCCTCGTACACCGCGCGCACGACGGCCGCGATCGCGTCGCGGTCTGCGCTCGTCGCCCGGCGGACGTTCACCCGCCGCGCCTCGCCCGGCGATTCGTGCTCGGAGCTCTCAGCGATACTGAATCCTTATGGACACGCGCCAGCTTGCGGCGTTCTGCGCCGTCGTCGAGCGAAAGAGCTTCTCACAGGCTGCGGAGCGGCTCGGCGTATCGCAACCTGCGGTCAGCCTCCAGATCCGCTCGCTCGAGCAGCGGCTCGGGCGGCAGCTGCTCGACCGGTCCGGCCGCCGGGTCGAGCCGACCGAGGCCGGCCTGCGCCTGTACCGCGGCGCGCAGCGGATGCTGGCGCTCGAGGAGCAGCTGCTCGAGCAGGTGAGCGGCGAGACCGAGGGAGCGCTCCGCGGCCGCCTCGAGGTCGGCGCCTCCTCCGGGCCCGGCGAGACCGTGCTGCCGCTCCTCCTCTGCGAGTTCCAGCAGCTCTATCCGGAGGTGACCGTCGCGCTCGCGGTCTCGGATACGCACACCGTGGTCGAGCTCGTCGCGCGGCGGGAGCTGGAGCTCGGCGTCGTGGGCGCGGCCCGTCGGCATCGCTCGGTCACGTTCGAGCTGTTCTTTCGCGACGAGGTCGTGCTGGCATGCCCGCCGGCCCATCGGTTCGCCGGTCGGACGATCGCTCTCGACGAGCTCCGGTCGGAGCCCTTGATCCTGATGCAGGAGGGGGCAGGCGTGCGCCAGGTGATCGAGGACGAGCTGCGCCGCGCCGGCGTGCGTCTGCGCGACCTCGACGTCCAGCTCGAGCTCGGCCTGCAGGAGTCGGTGCGCAGCGCCGTGCGGGCGGGCTACGGGGTGACGTTCATCTCCCGGTCGGCGATCGAGTCCGACCTCGCCGCCGGCACGGTCTCGGCCGCCCGCGTCGAGGGCCTCGACCCGGCCCGGGAGATCTCGCTCGTACGCAGCGCGGGACGCGCGACGACGCGTGTCGCCCAGGCGTTCCTCGACTTCGCGCGGGAGCGGCTGCCGTAAGCGACGTCATCCGCTTCGGCGCCGGGTCGATCGAGCAGCTCTCCGGGGTCGCGGAGGAGCTCGGGCTTGCGCGGCTCCTGCTGGTCACGAGCCGGCGCGGTGCGAGCCTCGCGCCGCGCCTACCGGTGGCGGCCGTCTACGACGGCGTCCGCTCCCACGTCCCGGTGGAGACGGTTCGCGAGGCGGCCAATCGGGCGGAGAGCGCGGATGCCGACGGTCTGGTCGGGCTCGGCGGCGGCAGCGCGATCGACTGCTGCAAGGCGGTCACCCTCAGCCTGCTGGAGCGCCGCGAGGTGAGGACGATCGCCGTCCCGACGACGTACGCCGGCGCGGAGTGGACGCCGTACTTCGGCATGCGCGACGAGGCGAGCGGGACGAAGTCTGGCGGCTCGCACGAGCGCGCACGCCCGGTCGCGGCGATCTACGACCCGGAGCTCACGCTCGGCCTTCCGCGCGCCGAGTCGGCCGGCACGGCGATGAACGCGCTCGCGCACTGCGCGGAAGCGTTCTACGTGCAGGGCCGCAGCGAGCGCGGAGACCGGCACGCCCATTGCGGCGCGCGCACGATCGCCTATGCGCTGCCGCTCGTGCTCGCCGACGGAGGCTCGCTCTACGCGCGCACGCGGCTGCTCGAGGGCGCGATGCGGTCGGCCTGGGCGCTCGCCGAGGCAGGGCTCGCGCTCGGTCACGCGATGGCGCAGGCGCTCGGAGGTCGCTACGGGCTTCCGCACGGCGCCCTGAACGCCGTGTGCCTCCCGGCCGCTCTCCGCTTCAACGAGCCCGCGGCGCCGGAGGCGATCGCGAAGCTCGGCGAGGCGATGGGAACGGACGATCCGATCGCCAAGGTCGAGGAGCTGGCTCGGCTCGGCGGCTTCGAGCGGCTGCGAGACCTCGGCGTCCCGGAGGCCGAGCTGGGCGAGGTGGCCGAGCTGACGGCGGTGCGCCCGGGCGCGCGGGCGAACCCGCGCCCGGCGAGCGCGGCCGAGATCGAAGAGCTGCTACGCGGAGTCTGGTAGCTGCGCGCCCATCTGGGCGGCGACCGCCTGGCGCAGGCTGACGACTCCGACAACCCCGTCACGCTCGACGACCGGAATGTGGCGGAAGCCGTTGTCGAGCATGATCTGCGCCGCCTCGTCGACCGACATCTCGGGTGCGGCGGTGATCGGGTCGGCGGTCATCCACTCGCGCACCCGCGCATCGCTCGTGTGCACGCGCCCGGCCATCGCCTTGAGGAGGTCGCGTTCGGTGAGGATCCCGATCAGGCGGCCGAAGTCCTTGACGACGGCCGAGCCGGTGTTCAGGTCGACCATCTTCTGCGCGACCTCGCCGAGCGTGTCCTCAGGCGCGACCGTGATGAACTCACGCCGCATCACGTCCGAGATCGGTGTCATGCCGGTGAGTGTAACGGCTGTACACGCATAAGCGCAGTTAATGCTTGCGATTAGCGCGCCGGTGATAGACTCGCCCGCGACGTGGCCTCCTCGGTTCAGTTCGACGTGCTCGTTATCGGCAGCGGCGCCTCCGGGCTCGCCGCGGCGCTCTCTGCCGAGACGGCGGGCGCCCGCGTCGCCGTCGCGACGAAGGGCTCGCTCCAGTCGTGCAACTCGGCGAAGGCGCAGGGCGGCATCCAGGCCGCCTTCGGCGAGGACGACACGCCCGAGTTGCACGCGGAGGACGTCTGGCGCAGCTCGCACGAGACCGCCGACCGGCGGCTGGTCGAGATCCTCACCACCGAGGCTCCGAGCGCCATCCACTGGCTCGAGGAGCTCGGCGTCGAGTTCACCCGCGAGAACTCGGGGACAAACGGCGGCTACAGGCTCGCCCGCTGCGGCGGCGCCTCCCGCAAGCGGCTGCTCCAGGTCGGCGACCGTACCGGCCACGCGATCACGAAGGGTCTGCGCGAGGCGTTCGAGGCCGGTGGCGGCACGGAGCTCCCGCACCATCCCCTCGTCGCGCTCGAACCGACGGACGCCGGCTGGCGCGCCAGGTGCGAGCGCAAGGATGGCGAGCGCGTCGAGATCGACGCGCGCTCGGTCGTCCTCTCGGCCGGTGGGCGCTGCTGGCGGGAGGCGGAGGAACGCGGCGAGCTCTCGACGAACCACCCCGGCGCGACGGGCGAGGTGACGCAGATCGCGCTCGCGCTCGGCGCCGAGGCGCGCGATCTCGACGCCCTCCAGTACCACCCGAACGGCGGTGCCTGGCCTCCCAACATGCAGGGCTACTCGATCCCCGAGACGACGCGCGCCTACGGAGCCGTGCTCGTGAACGCTGAGGGCGAGGAGTTCACGGACTCGCTCGGGCCGCGCGACGCGGTCTCGCAGGCGATCTTCGACGAGGTCGAGGAAGGCCGCGGGGTCACGACCGAGGACGGTCGCCCGGCCGTGTGGCTCGACACCACGCGTATCCCCGAGGCCGACGCCGACATCTCCCTGCCGTACATGCTCCGCCGCTACCGCGCGGCCTCCATCGACCCGCTGAAGGAGCCGATCCTGACCTACCCCGTCCTGCACTACCAGAACGGCGGCCTCGTGATCGACGAGCACGGCGAGACGACGCTCGAGGGCCTGTACGCCTGCGGCGAGATCGCGGGCGGCACGCACGGCCGCAACCGCATGATGGGCAACTCCCTCCTGGAATGTGGTGTATTCGGACGGCGGGCCGGCCGGGCCGCCGCAGAGAAAGCGAGCGTATGAGCACCGTTACGGGAACCGACATCCAGCACGCGGTCGAGGACGCCGCTGCACACCTGTATGTCTGGGCGCTGAAGGACATCCCGCAGGACCTGCGCGACGCGCTGGCCGCCGCGCGCGACCGCGAGACGTCCGTCACCGGCCGGCGGGTGCTCGAGACGATCCACCGGAACGTCGACATCGCGGACGAGGAGAAGAACCTCGTCTGCCAGGACACGGGCATCGCCGTCTACACCTGCCGCGTCGGGGAGCACTTCCCGCTCCACCCGACGCGGATCTACGAGGCGCTGCGCGATGGCACCGCGCGCGCGACCGTCGAGCACCCGCTCCGCTCGAACGCGGTTCACACGATCACGCGCGAGAGCACGGGCCCGAACGTCGGCCATCGCCTGCCGATCGTGCACTGGGAGTTCGTGCAGGAC
>JBOHAW010000223.1:0-4387 GCA_050697975.1 Gaiellaceae bacterium | reverse complement strand
CGATGAACCCGTAACCCTTCTCATTCGAGAACCACTTGACGGTGCCCTGAGCCAACTTCCCTCCTTACAAACAACACGAAAACGACGGCCCGGGCACCGAGCCGCCGACCAACGATGAAGCGCGCGAACCATAGCGTCACCCCTGTGGAAACGCAAGCCTCCCGCGGCGATATCGCGCAGCCCGCACGGTGTTCTGGAGGAGCAGAGCGATCGTCATCGGGCCGACCCCACCGGGCACCGGTGTCGCGAACGCCGCCACCTCCGCCGCGCCCGGATCGACGTCTCCGACGAGACCGGCGTCGGTGCGGTTCGTGCCGACGTCGATCACGGTCGAGCCTGCCTTCACCATGTCGGCGCCGATCAGGCCGGGCATCCCCACCGCCGCCACGAGGACGTCGGCGTCGAGCGTGTGGCGCGCCAGATCGTCCGTGCGGGAATGGCACACCGTCACCGTCGCGTTCCCCTGCAGCAGCAGCATGGCCGTCGGCTTGCCGACGAGCGGGCTGCGCCCGACCACGACCGCCCGCGCGCCCGCCACGGGCACCCGGTACTCGTCGAGGAGAGCCATGATCCCGAGCGGCGTGGCCGGGACGAGCGTCTGCCGGCCGAGGTAGAGCAGACCGGCGTTCAGCGGATGCAATCCGTCGACGTCCTTCTCGGGGTCGACGGCGCGGATCACCCGCGCCTCGTCGATGTGTCCGGGTAACGGCAGCTGGACGAGGATGCCGTCGACCCCGTCGTCGGCGTTGAGACGGTCGATCAGCGCAAGCAGCTCCTCCTCGCCGACGTCCGCGGGGAGCCGCACGTCGGTGGGCGCGATTCCGGCCGCCTCGGCCGCCTCGTGCTTGCCGCGGATGTAGATCTGCGAAGCCGGATCGTCGCCGACCAGCACCGTCGCGAGCCCCAGGCCGCCGAGTGCTGCCACCTCTTCGGCGACGGCGGCGCGGATCCGCTCGCCGAGGGCCCTGCCGTCCATGGTCGTCGCGGCCATGCGGGGCAGGCTACCGTCCGGCGGGGCCCCGATAAGCTCCCTCGGTGGACGCGGTCCGGCTACCGGGGGAGACGATCGAGGGCGGGGCCCGGCCTGCGAGCAACGGCGGCGTCCTCCGCTACTACGAGCTCGCGAAACGCGCCGAGTGGCAGACGCGCGACCTGCCCTGGGATTCGGCGCCGCCGATTCCGGATTCGCGCGGGTCGGCCGAGAAGCAGGCGCGGCGGCGCGACATCTGGCGCTCCGTGATCATGCAGCAGCTCCAGGCGGACATGTTCGCGGTCGAGATGGCCGGCCAGCTGCTCGCGGCTGCGCCGCACGCCGACGCGAAGCTCTACTACTCGACGATGGTGCAGGACGAGTCGCGCCACACCGAGGCGTGGCTCAGGCTCGCCGAGGCGGCCGGCGGCGCAGCGGAGCGAGATCCGCACCTCGACAAGCTCGCGGCGATGTTCCTCGACCTCGACACGCTCGAGGAGAAGGTCTTCCTGATGCAGGTCTTCTTCGAGCGCCTGATCATCCCGCGCTTCCGGATGATCGCCCGGGCCACGCGCGGCACCGTCCTCGAGGACCTCTGCAACCGTCTCACCGTGGACGATGGCATCCACCACCGGGCGGGGGTCGCGTACGAGCGGGTGCTGCTCGAGGATGCGTCGAAGAAGCAGCGGCAGCAGCTCGTCAAGATCGCGAACCGCATGATGCCGATCTTCGTCGACCACGCCCTCTGGCGCCCGAAGGCGCGCGCCTCGATCGGGGGCCTCATGCGCGACCGCGACCTCGAGATGCTGCGCGACGACCTGGCGGAAGGCATCAGGCTCGCGGGCTCGCTCGGCATCGACGTCGGCGGTCTCGAGCTGCCGTCGTTCGCGTAGCGGCGGCCGGGCCGATGAGCCGCAGCTGGCCGCGCAAGAACGATCCGGCATCGATCCGGGCCCGGCAGGAGGCGCTCGCGCTTCACGGCGGCATCGTCGAGCACGATCTCGCGCCGTACGCGAAAGCCGCCGAGTCCGTCACCGGCGCCGCGCTCATCCCCGTCTCGGTGGCACAGGTTCACGTCTCCCTCGGCGAGTACGAGCTCGACGAGGCCGGTGCCGTGATCGAGGCCGGACGCCGAGAGGAGCAGGTCGCCGTTCCGCTCGCCCACACCGAGGGGGGCCTCACGGCCTCGGTGCAGCGCGGCTCCAAGGCCGCCGGCACGTTCAGAACATACGTGCTTCGCGACCGGATAACCCGTGCATCATGCTTCATCTGCAAAGACGCAGAGCAGGCGATAACACTTGCACGCTGGATCGACGGCACCGTCGGCGAGATGCGGGAGTTCCTCGCCGCCGCCGACATCCCGGAGCTCTCGACCCGGGCCACGCTGCGCGAGGTCAAGACGCACGTCGTCGGCCCGATGTGCCACGTCCTCTGGGCGTGGACGACCGGCGACGCCGTCGGAGCGAACATGATGACGCGCAACTCCTACGTGCTGAACATGGGCTTCGTGATGGAGCGGGCGGCGGTCCGGCCCGAGCGCGCGATCCTCGAGGCGAACATGGGCGGCGACAAGAAGCCGTCCTTCGAGTACTTCCAGAGCGGCCACGGCAAGACCGTGCTCGCCGAGTGCACGCTCACCGAGGAGGCCGTGCGGCGCGTGCTCCGGACCACCGTCGACGACCTGCTGGAGCTCTCGTGGGCCGGAACGCACGGCGCGGTCGCGTCGGGAATGCAGTCGGTCGCCTTCACGCCCGCGTCGGCGATCGCGGCCATCTTCGCCGCCACCGGGCAGGACCTCGGCATGGTCGGGACCAGCTCGATGGCCCACGGCACCGGCCGGCGGGTGGAGAACGGGATCCACTGCGCGATCCGCTTTCCCGGGCTCGAGGTCGGCACCGTCGGCGGCGGCACGACGCTGCCCTACGCGCGCGCGTGGCTCGAGTTGATGGGCTGCGCCGGCGCCGGCAAGGTGTACCGATTCGCGCAGATCGCGGCGGCGTCGGCGCTCGCGCTGGAGATCTCGGCCTCCGCGGCGATGGCCACCGCCGGCTCGGAGAACTTCTTCCGCGCCCACCACGAGCGCGGCGGCTTGCGATGAGCTTGCGCTCACGTGCCTCGGGCGACGCCGGCGAGGGACGCGAGCAGATTCCGCCGCAGCACGACCCGGCCTGCTGGGGGTGCGGCGACAACCCGTCCGGCATCCGGCTGCCGCTTCCCGAGACGGAAGGCGGCGAACGTTACGCAGCGACGTTTCGGTTCGACGAGCGCCATCAGGGCGGCCCCGGCATCGTCCACGGCGGCCTCGTCTCCGCCGCGCTCGACGAGGCGTGCGGGCTGCTCGCGACCTGGTACCGCTTTCCGGCGGTGACGGCACGCATCTTCGTGCGCTACCGCCGCCCCGTCCACATCAACCGCGACCTCCACGTCTCGTCCTGGGTGACCGGGGGCCGGGGCCGCCGGATTCACGTCGACGCCGAGCTTCGCGACGACGGCGAGGCGCTCGCCGAGGCGCGCGGGGCGTTCCTGCACGTGCCGCTCGACCACTTTCTCGCCACGCCCGAAGGCCGTGCCGCCCGCGAGACCTGGCGCCGCAGGCTCGCCCCAGACTGACACCCGGCGCGAGCCCCCACGCGGCGGATCCCGGGGGATCGAGCCCGGCCTGCGCGCTGTCGATACGAACGATCAGGTCCCCGATGCTCAGGATCGTCCTCGCAAGCGTTGTCCTCGTGGCCGTGATGGTGGCGGTCAAGGACGGGCGCGTCCTCCGGCGAGCAGGGCTCGTCGGCGGCTGCTCGGCCGTGACCGCTCCCGCGGGCGATGCGAACACGTGGCAAGCGTGCCGCCCCGGGAAGCTCGAGGGCCGGCCGAGCCTCGCCCAGCGGTCGTGCACGAGCGCCGGCGTCGTCCGCGGCGTCGAGTACTGGCGCTGCCCGGCGGCCGTTCAGGCCGCCGTCTCGCGCTAGGCGAGCTGCTGGAGCGCGAAGACGAGCGCGACGACGATCGCCACCGCGACGACGATCACCGTGCCGACGCTGAGGAGCAAGCGCGCAGGCGTCCCCTCGCTGCGCCCGCGGGCCATCGTGCGCATGAATCTCACCTCCGTTGGTTCTCCGCTCGGGCGGGAGCGAAAACGTATCAGCGGCGAGCGTCGCGGTCTCGGTCGCGGAACCGGCCCCGGCTCGAGTCTTCGAGCCACTTGCCGCCGATCACCGTGGCGTAGGCGAGGATCGCCGCCAGCACGGCGAAGAACGCGTAGACGGTGAGCGCCTTGAGCCCCCAGGCCACGGCGATGGCGAGGCCGACCACGACGAGGAGGACCAGCAGGCCCAGGTGGGGGAGCCCGAGTCGTCTCATCCGGGCGAGCTTACAATCGAGACCACATGAGCGCTCTCGATCACGTCGCTGCGATCCCGCCGC
>JBOHAW010000222.1:0-9383 GCA_050697975.1 Gaiellaceae bacterium | reverse complement strand
ACCGAAGCTCCTCCGAACCGGCCATGTGGTGCTGGTGCCCCGTCTCCGCCTCGCGCGCGTGCGCGCGCGCGTCCTCCTCGAGGCGCCGTGTCACGAGCAGGCGCGTGCCGGCCCACATGAGCGCGATCAGGACGATGCCGCCGACGAACTCGGCCAGGGTGAACTCCCAGCCGAGGAAGATCCACATCACGATCCCGATCTCGAAGACGAGGTTGGTCGAGGCGAACTGGAACGCCATCGCGGCCGCGAGGCTCGCCCCCTACTGGAACATCGACTTCGCAATCGCCACGGCGGCGTAGCTGCACGAGGAGGACGCCGCGCCGAGAGCGGTGGCCCGCGCGACGCTCGTCAGGTCGCGGCCGCCGAGCGCGGCCTCCATCCGGGAGCACGGAATCCAGGCCTGCACGATCGCCGAGAGGAGGAAACCGAGCACGAGCGCCCACCCCACTTCCCAGGCCATCTGGAACGCATTCGCGAGGCCCCGGCCGATCTCGTCGAGCACACGCACACGGGCACTATACCCGGTGGGGGTATATAGGTTCAGCGCACCGAGCGGCGATCCGACGTCGTGACATAGTCGTCGTGTGTTCGACCACGTGACGATCCGCGTGTCGGACCGGGAGGCGTCGGAGCGGTTCTACGAGACGGTGCTGCGCACGCTCGGCGTCGTGAGGACGGACACCGACGCCCACTACGCCGAGTGGGACGACTTCTCGCTCGCCGCGGCGAACGACGAGAAGCCGGTGACGAGACGTCTGCACGTAGCCTTCGTCGCGCCCTCGCGCGCTCACGTCGACGACTTCTGGCGTGTCGGGACCACTGCGGGCTACCGCGACGACGGCGCACCCGGTCCGCGGCCGCGGTACGGGGACGACTACTACGGCGCCTTCCTCCGCGACCCGGACGGAAACAGCGCCGAGGCCGTGCACCACGGCTCGCTACGAACGGGCGGTGCGATCGACCACCTCTGGATCCGCGTCGCTGACGTCGGAGCGTCGAGACGCTTCTACGAGACGGTCGCTCACCATGGCGGCTTCCGCCTGCGCACGGACACTCGCGAGCGCGCGCAGTTCGCGGGCTCGACCGGCTCCTTCTCCGTCGTGCTCGGTCCGCCGACCGAGCAGCTCCACATGGCGTTCCCGCGAACGCGAACAGGACCGTGGATGCGTTTCACCGGGCGGCGACGGAGGCGGGTTACGCGGACAACGGCGCTCCCGGCGAGCGGACCGTCTACCACGCCGGCTACTACGGCGCGTTCGTCCTCGACCCCGACGGGAACAACATCGAGGTCGTGAACCACAACCGCGGGTAGCGCCCGGTTCAGGCGACCTCGCGAGGGACGGGAGACGCCGTCGCCTGCTCGGCCCTGGGCGAGACGGCGTCAAGCGCGCGGACAAGCTCTCGGGCACGCTCGGCGGAGACGACGTTGCCCTTGCGCTCGAACTGCTGCACCGCGGCGATGGCACGATCGGCCGCGTCCTCGCAGCGTCCGGTCGCTTGAAGGACCTGGGCGACGGCAAGGAGGATCTCTCCGCGGTAACGCGGTGACTCGAAGGGCGGAGAGTCGAAGCAGTCGGAGAGCTGCTCAGCCCTGAGGGCGTCTGCGGCGGCGCCGTCGAGATCCCCACGATCGAGGCGGATGAGTGCCTTCGTCGCCTTCGTTCGCGCGATCAACTCTCCCTCGGCCGGCGAGACCTGCCGGTCCGCGATCTCGAGGAAGCGCTCCGCCTCTTCCAGCCGACCGAGCTCACGCAGCGCTCGGGCGAGCCTCTCGGTGATCCACGGGGTCGCTTGGTGGCCGGGCGAGAGGAGGTCCCAGGCCGCAGCGAGCTCCCGCTCTGCGAGTAAGGGATCGCCCGCCAGGAGCTCGGCCTCACCGGCCAAGGCGCGCACGGCGACCGCCCGGATCCCCATCTCATCGAACTGGGCGCGCGTCCGCGCATGAAGCGCTCGCGCCTCGTCCAGACGCCCCTGCATCGCGAGCAGGAAACCCACCGTAGCTCCGATCGCGACAGCGCCGACGCGTCCGAGGACGTTGCTCAGGAGCGTGTCCGCTCGCTCCAGCGCCTCGGTTACCGGCGTCGGCCCGTCGCCCATCACGTTCACGAGCGAGACGGCAACGGTGTCGACGGTCATGACGTCGTCAGCCCGCTGGGCGTGCTCGAGAGCGCGCTCGAACGCCGACAGCGCGTCCGCGTGTCGGCCCGCGGCCATGCCGGTTCTTCCGACGATCGACCAGGCCCGGGCGAGCGCAAGATCGTCTCCGAGCTCCTGCAGCTCGGGAATCAAGCGGCTGATCAGATCCGCAGCGACGCCGCTTCCGCCCACGAGATCGAACTCCGCGTCCGCCTCCGCGACGCCCAACCGGAGCTCGAGCCGCCGGTCGCCCGCAGCGGTCGCTTCTTCGAGCGCGAGCCGGCGGAGCTCGCTCGCGCGCTCGTCATGGCCGGCAAGACCGTGCGCCTCGGCTAGTCGGTACATGATCTCTCCGCTGCTGGCCCCCTCCTCGGGAGCGAGCGCGAGCGAGCGCTCGAGCAGACCGGCTGCGGCGGCGACGTCGCCGCGGTCCAACGCCCGGGAGCCGGCCGAGGCGAGGTGCTCGCAGGCACGGACGGCGACCGCGCGCTTCCGGTCGTCGATCGGGCCGAGCTCCTTCCAGTAGCGATACGCCCGCTCGAGGTGGTAGCCGAGGATCTCTTCCACCTCGCCGGGCTGCCGGCCCGTCTCCTGCGCCAGCCAGTCCGCGAAGCGTTCGTGCAGCTCGGCGCGAAGCTCCTTCGGAATCGCGCGGTACGCGGCGTCGTGGATCAAAACGTGGTGGAACCGGAAGTCGTCCTCGCCGGGAAGATGCGAGCGCCTCGGTTCGACGAGCTGCCTGCGAACGAGTGTGTCCACGTGGCGGCGAGCCGAGGCGCGTGCTTCGTCGGGCAGGAGCGCGAGCAGGCCGCCGAGCCGGAAGTCGCGACCCAGGATCGACGCGCGCTCCACGACGGCGCGCTCCCCGGGACCGAGCCTGTCGAGGCGGGCGGCGAGCACCGCGCGAATCGTCGGTGGCAGCGCTACCTCGTCCTGCGAGTGCTGCTCCTCGGCGAGCATCGCGAACATCTGCTCGAGGAAGAGCGGGTTCCCCTCGGCGGCGCCGACCATCCTCGCCCGGACTCCGCCGGCGAAGATCGCTTCGCCCGCGAGCTCGTCGAGGAGCATTCCCGACTCCTCGTGTGACAGGGGCTCCAGCACGATCGTGGCGGCGTTCGGGTTGCCGGTCATCCACGATGGGCGCTCCTCGAGGAGCTCCGTGCGCGTGAGACAGAGAATGAGGACCGGCGCGTCCCGGGTTCGGGCAGCGACGTGTTCGACGAGGTCGAGGAACGTCGGCTCGGCCCAATGGATGTCCTCGAACACGAGCAGGAGCGGGCGCTCCCGGGCCAGAGCCACGAAGAGCCTGCTGAACGCCCGGAACGTCTCCTCGAGCGTGACCTTCGCGGTCGTCACGCCAATCGCCGACGCGACAGCCGCCGCGACGGCGTCCCGATCGTCATCGTCGCGGAGGAGTCCAATCACGGCCGCGGGCGACTCGTCTCCGGCCGCCTGCCGCACAGCTTCCCGCAGAGGTCCGAAGGTGATCCCCTCGCCATAGGAGACGCAGCGGCCCACCAGCACGGTCGCGTCGTCGTCGAGAGCCGAGACGAGGCCCTGAGCGAGCCTCGACTTCCCCAACCCGGCCTCGCCGACGACGGTGACGACCTGGAGGGTGCGCTCGCGGAAGGCGCGCTCGGCTGTCGCACGGAGCCGGTCGAGTTCGGGCTGCCTTCCCACGAGCGGCGAGCCGAGATGCCGAGGCAAGGCCAAGGCGTCTGAAAGGACTCCGAGAAGGCGTCGATGCTCGACGGGGCGAGATGTCGAGCTCGTGTCCGCGAGGACGGCGTGGCGAACGAGGCGATAGGTCGTCTCTCCGAGCAGAACCTGGCCGGCCCGGGCCGCCCGGCTGAGGCGGATCGCGCGGGAAACCGTGTCGCCGACGACGGCATCTGCCTCGGCGATGACCTCGCCCGTCTCGATGCCCGCGCGCCCGCCCAGCCGCACGGCCCACTCGCGCTCGATCTCCGCGTTCGCGGCCTCGACGACCTCGCGCGCTTCCGATGCCGCCCTCACCGCTCGCAAGGCGTCGTCCTCGTGTGCGGCCGGGATGCCGAACACGGCGACGATCTCCTCCCCGACGGACCGCTCGACCGTCGCGCCGTGGCGTCCGAGCACCTCCGAGACCGTCTCGAGGGCACGCGCCACCACGAGCCGCCGCGCTTCCGGGTCGAGCCCGTCGAGCGTGCCACGATCGGTCAGACCGGCGACGAGTACCGTTACGAGCTTCCGCGTCGCGCGCGCGGGTACGGTCCGCCGGTCGGCGGTGGTCTCCGGCTCGAGCGACGCGTCCTGCCGCAGGATCGCCTGCTCGAGACTCTTCAGCGTTGGGCCCGGCTCGATCCCGAGCTCCTCGACGAGCACGCCGCGCGTCAGCCGGTAGCACTCGAGCGCCTCCGCCTGACGCCCGGAGCGGTAGAGGGCGAGCATCAGCTGGCCGCGCGGGCGTTCGCGAAAGGGGTTGTCGGCGACGAGCGCCTCCAGCTCGCCGACGAGCTCCCGGTGGCGCCCGAGCGCGAGGTCTGCCTCGATCCGCTCCTCCCGAGCCACGAGGCGCAGCTCCTCCAGCCTGGCGATCTCGGCCTGCGCGAACGGCTCGTAGGTGAAGTCCGCCAGGGCCGGGCCCCGCCAGAGAGAAAGAGCCTCCCGGAGCGCCGACGCCGCACGGTCTGCGTCGCGGCCGGCCAGAATCCGACGGCCCTCGCCGAGCAGCCGCTCGAAACGGCGGGCGTCGAGATCGTCCTCGCCGAGCCCGAGGAAGTAGCCCGGGGCCCGCGTGACGAGCAGAGGGTGCGAGACGGCGGCATCGAGCGCCTTGCGCAGGGTCGAGACGTAGACGTGGAGCAGGTGGTGCGCACTCCTCGGCGGCGTCTCCTGCCAGAGCTCGTCGACGAGGCGGTCGGCGGAGACGACCTCGCCGCCGGAGAGGACGAGCACCGCAAGGAGCGCCCGCGGCCTCGGGCCGCCGAGGTCGAGAACGCGACCGTTCGCCCGCACATCGAACGGCCCGAGTATCCGGACGTCCACTGCGCTTCCCTCAATCGACGGTAGCACCGTCTTCACGCCGTGAACAGGCCGACGGGCTCGGAGTTAGAGCCGATCTGGAGCGTGAGGCCGCAGAGTGGCCTCGTGCGCAGCTTCCTCGTCGAGGCGTACCTGCGGACCTGCGAGGCCGCGGAGCTCGAGGCACTCGGGCGTCAGGCGAGCGCGGTTGCGGCGGGATCGCAGGCGATCCGCTACCTCGGATCGCTCGTGCTCCTCAAGGACGAGGTCTGCTTTCACGTCTTCGAAGCGCCCTCACTCGACGCGATCGTCGATGCGAGCGAGCGAGAGGAGCTCGCCAGCGACCGGATCGTCGAGACGATCTGGATCGCCCCCGGCGGCTTAGAAGCTCTCACAAAATGAGTTTGCTTCTAGGTCGGCAGCAACCCGTCGCGGTAGCGCGTCGGCTGCGACGGCGGGAACCGCGCGTACGCGATGTCGCCGTCCTGCGTCTCCTCGTCGGGGCAGGCTTCGTGGCGACGGGCGGTGTCGTCGACCGTGTAGTAGCCCCACGGGCCGCTCGCCTGGAACTGCCGCGACGAGGCCGCGAGGATCACGCACCGGCCACCGCCCGACCCGACGAACACGTGCCGCGTCTCCGGCGGGCAGTGCACGAAGTCCCACTGCTTGAGCCGCCGCTCCTGCCCCTCGACGATCAGGAGCGCCTCGCCGGCGAGCACGAGGAAGTCCTCCTGCTCGGTCTCCCAGTGGTACATCGAGTTCGGCTCGCCCGGCGCGAGGACCTGGATCGACATTCCGAGCATGAGGAAATACGTCTCGGCCTCGAACTCGTCGCATCCCGTCAACGGCAGGCTGTCTCCTCGGCCCGGCCGGTGGAACCACCGCGCTTCGCGGGCGTTCATGACAAACCAACCGGAGCTCGCCGGCACGAGCCCCGCCTCCGTCCGCTCGAGCTCGGCCTCGGGAACCACGGTCGGATGATACGGGGCGCGAATCGCATCGAACCAGTCGCGCTGCGACTTCTCCTTAGAGCGGACTTAGAGAGCGCCCCCTGATCGTGCGCCCCGAAAGGAGGTACTCGATGAAGAACGTTGCTGTCGGCAAGAAGAGGCTCGCTGCGGGTCTCGTGCTGTCTGTCTTGCTGCTTGCGGTAAGCGGCACGGCGTACGCGAAGGGCAACGGCCTGACCCAGTCGAAGGTCGAAGCGCGCGGCTGGACCTGCTTTCCCGGCGACATCATGATCCACTGCGTCCATCCGAACACGGACCTCGACGCACTGGTCGCAGGCGAGCTGGCAAGCGTGCCGTCCCTGAACTTCGCCCTCCCCGACGGGGAGAAGTTCGTCGGCACCGAGATCCTGATCAGGGCCGACCTCGGCGACGACGACCGGCCGTGCCGGCAAGGCACCGAGCCGGACGGGACCTACGAGGCCGTGGACTTCGGCGGCGCGCCGGGTCCCGAGTACTACTCGTGCCACCACAACAACGATCTGTCGTAGAGCTTCATCCGGTGGACCTCCTTGGGTTTGGGTGGCTTCGACGCCCCCCAGCCTCCAAGGAGGTCCGGATGAACTCTGTGCGTCGGACCTACGGCTAGGCGCGCACCTGGACGTTGCCCTGGACGTCCCAGGGCCCGAAGCGGGGCAGATTGGGGCTGTTGCAGAAGGCCTCGTTGGCGGCTTCGTCGCCGAACCCGATCAGGCTCGACCGATCCGGCGGAGCGTCGGCACCCTCGCCGTTGTCGAAGACCTGGAACCAGGCGTAGACGCCGGGCGGAAGGGTCGGGTCGTTGCTGACCTCGATCACGCCGCCGATCTTGGCGCGATTCCCGTCGTAGACGTTCATGCACGTCACGTCGACGTTGAACTTGAAGGTTGCGCCCGTGCTGACCTCGATCTGGTGGTACTCGAAGTGGCCGCTGACGGTGCCGTCGGCGTCCTTCCGAGCGTTGAACGCGAGCGTCCGATTGAGTACCTCGACGCCGAACGGGTTCGGTAGCGGGATCGTCCAGTGGACGCCGCCGTTCGCGGACACGACGGGCGCGCCGGCGGGGGCGGCGGGGACGGCCAGCAGACAGGCGGCGGTGACGAGCGCGGATGCGTAGCGAAGGTGCATGAGTCCTCCCGGTGGGATGTGGAGCTCAAGCATCCGGCCGGCCGGCCTCGCGGTCTTGAACGCCCGTGACCTGTCTTGGAACGGAACGAGCGAGGAGCTACTGGCCGCCGATGAGGGTCAGGAGCTTGAACATCGGCAGGTACATCGCGATGATGATCACGCCGACCATCAGGCCGACGCCGAGCATCATGATCGGCTCGATGATCGAGGTCAGCGACTGGATCGAGGCGTCAACCTCGTCCTCGTAGAAGTCGGCGACCTTGCCGAGCATCTTCTCGAGCTCTCCCGTCTCCTCGCCGATCTTCACCATCTGACTGACCATGGGCGGGAACACGGGGTTCTCGATCAGCGGCTGGGCGATCGGGATGCCCTCGTGCACCTTGGCGCGCACGTCCGAGAGCGCGGTCTCGACGACCCAGTTGCCCGCCGTCGAGCCGGTGATCTCGAGCGCCTGGATGATGTCGACGCCGGCGGCGATCAGCGTCGAGAGCGTGCGCGTGAAGCGGGCCATCGTGACCTTGAGCACCACCTGGCCGATCTTCATCGGCACGCGCAGCTTGAGCCGGTCCCACTGCCGGCGCCCGCGCTCGGTCTTCTTGTACTTGCGCAGGCCGATGATCAACGCGAACAGGACGGGGAAGATGATGTACCACCGTCCGCGCAGCAGCTCCGAGGCGTTCACGACCCACTGCGTCAGCGTCGGCAGCGAGCCGCCGAGGTCCTTGAAGATGTTCACGAAGACCGGGACGAGGAACAGCAGCATCCCGATCAGGACGAGGGTGGCGAAGATCAGCACCATCGTCGGGTAGATCATCGCGCCCTTCACACGGCGCTTGATCTGCGTCTCCTTCTCGATCTGGAAAGCGACGCGATCGAGCACCTGGTCGAGGATGCCGGCCGCTTCGCCGGCCTCGACCATCGCGATGTAGAGGCGGCTGAAGATCTTCGGGTGACGGGCCATCGCCTGCGAGAGCAGGAGGCCGCCCTCGACGTCCGCGCGGAGCTCGCTGATCACGGCGGCGAGGTACTTGTCGTCGGTCTGGTCCTCGAGGATGACGAGCGCGCTGACGACGTTGAGGCCGGCGTCGATCATCGTGGCGAACTGGCGCGAGAAGATCTGCAGCGACTTCGGCTTGACCTTCTTGAAGGTCGTCCGCGCGCCGTCCTCGCCGCTCGCGCGCCGCTCCTCGAGCTTCTCGGCCAGGAGGCCGCGGATCCGAAGCTGCTCGCGGGCCGCGTTGACGTCCGGCGCGTTGACCTCGCCGGTCATCTCGAGACCGGCGGCGTTGATCGCGGTGTAGGCGTACGCCGCCATCAGGATCCCGTCGATTCGTCGAAGGTCGACTCCTGGCGCACGAGCGCCCTCGACAGGTCGCTCCCGTCGCGCACGATCACGCGCACGGTCTTGAGCGGACGGCCGCCGGTCGGCGTCTGCGCGACGATGTAGCTGTCGATTCGGTACGACCGCTGGTCCGGGCCGTTCACCGTCTGCATGGGCTTGCACTCGGCCAGGGACGTCGAGCCGCACGAGGTGTCCACGGTTC
The DNA here is from genome assembly GCA_050697975.1 of Gaiellaceae bacterium. Lineage (GTDB taxonomy): Bacteria > Actinomycetota > Thermoleophilia > Gaiellales > Gaiellaceae > JBOHAW01. The sequence continues at coordinate 586 of JBOHAW010000222.1, read as the reverse complement.
CCGTCGGGGCGCTGCCCGCATAGAGCGAGTCGGCGCTGGCGGTGCTGTAGAGGCCGGGCTCGAGACCGATCGCCGTGTACTTGACCGCGCGGTAGAGCTCCATCTGCGCGTCGGCGAGAGTCGTGGCCGTCGAGATCTTGCTCGCCCGCTGGAGGGTGATGGCCCCCGCGTTGAGGGCGGCGATCGTCGCGAGGATGCCGACGCTCAGCATCGTCATCGACATCAGCAGCTCGAGCAGGCCGAAGCCGCGCTCCTCCGTGTGCAACCGCGACAGCACACGAGACCTATCGGCAACGCGCCGCACCGGCTCAACCCTCAGCGGAGCGACACGAGCACGAGCTCGTAGCGAGTGCCGTCGGCCGTGTTCTGGAGGATGAGTTTCTTGCCCCGCTCCAGGGTGACGGTCTCGTCCCCGCCGGCGAGCGAGCCGCCGGCGACCGCGATCTTCGCCGACTTCGCCGTCAGCGAGACCAGCGTGAAGATCTTCTCCTCGGCCGGGAAGTCCGCTCCGGGAACGACGGCCTCCGGGACCCCGTTGATCGAGATCACAGCCGACGTGGGCGTGGCGGCCGTCTCGGTCGAGCCC
>JBOHAW010000221.1:0-6950 GCA_050697975.1 Gaiellaceae bacterium | reverse complement strand
CGCGTCGATGCTCTTCGCGGTCGGCTCCGCATTCGGCATCACGTACGGCGAGTTCGACGGGAACCGCCACCCCAACGTCGGCGCGATGGTGTTCAAGAGCCCGAGCACCGGCCTGTACCGCATCATCTGCTCCGGCTCGCTCATCTCGCCGACGGTATTTCTGACCGCCTCACACTGCACGGACGCGCTGGAGAGCCGGGGCATCACCGACGTCTGGGTGAGCTTCGATCCGACGTTCGACCAGAAGTCGAAGCGGATCCACGGCACGATGCACACGAATCCGCTCTACAACCAGGCTCAGAACGACAGCGGCGACATCGCGGTGATCACGCTGGACAAGGCGGTGGACGGCACCGAGCCCGTTCAGCTGCCGGCGGCGGGGCTGCTCGACGACATGAAGACGGCCGGGACGTTGAGGCGGACGCTCTTCACCTCGGTCGGGTATGGCTCCCAGGAGCCGAACCCGGAGCCAGGAGGAATCCAGAACGCGTTCACCGGTGAGCGCCTCTTCGCCGCCGGCGAGTTCAACGCGCTCAACGCGACGTGGCTGCGTCTCTCGCAGAACGACGCGACCGGCGACGGCGGCACCTGCAGCGGCGACTCCGGCGGCCCGCAGTTCCTCGGAGCCGGCGCCTCGGAGACCGACACGCAGGTGAGCATCACCATCACCGGCGACCTGTTCTGCTTCGCGACGAACGTCGACTACCGGCTCGACACGCGGCAGGCGCGGGCGTTCCTCGGCCAGTACGTCAGCCTCCCGTAGCGCAGATTCGAGTACGGGCGGGGGCTAGACTCCCGCCCGTGCTCGACCGTCTCGGCCGCGAGGCGGAGGCGTTTGGCACGTGCCGAGCGAGGAGGAGGAATGACCGAGTACCACCAGGGGAGGCTGCTCGATCACGTCCACCTGCGCGTACGCGACATCGAGACGAGCCGCCGCTTCTACCGGGCCGCGCTGGAGGCGCTGGGGCGCGAGCTGACGTGGGAAAGCGAGAGCGCGTTCTCGGCGGACGAGCTCTTCGTGAGCGACGACGGACAGCCGAGTGCCGGGATCCATCTCGCCTTCCAGGCCCCGGACCGCGACGCCGTGAGCAGCTTCTACGACGCCGCGCTGGCCGCGGGTGGGCACGACAACGGCCGGCCCGGCGAGCGCGACTACCACCCGGGCTACTTCGCCGCCTACGTCATCGATCCGGACGACAACAACGTCGAGGCCGTGCACCATGGTCCCGCCACCCGGTCTGCGGCATCCGTCGTGATCACGCCGCCGGACTGAGCAGGTTCTGTTCGTGACGGGCCCGAATAGACTGCCGCCGTGCCGTTCGACCCGCTGACCGACGAGCAGCGCGAGATCCGCGACCTCGTGCGCGCGCTCGCACGCGAGCGAATCGCGCCGCGCGCCGCGGAGATCGACGAGTCGCACGAGTTCCCCTGGGACGTCGTCGAGCTCTTCCGGGAGCACGACCTGTTCGGCCTGCTCTTCGACGAGGAGTGGGGCGGCGCCGGCACCGGCACGTTGCTCGCGCTCGTCGCGATCGAGGAGGTCTCGAAGGTCTGCGCCACGAGCGGCCTGATCCTCGCCGTGCAGGAGCTCGGCTCGCTCGGCCTCAAGCTTGCGGGCTCGCAGGAGCAGAAGGAGCGGTATCTCCCGCGCCTGGCCTCCGGCGAATGGCTGTGCGCGTACGCACTCACCGAGGCGGGGTCGGGCTCGGACTCGGCGGCGATGCGGACGACCGCCCGCCGGGACGGCGACGCCTACGTCCTCGACGGCTCGAAGCGCTTCATCACGAACGCCGGCGTGGCGCAGCTCTACACCGTCTTCGCGAAGACCGATCCGAGCGCCGGCCATCCCGGCATCTCGGCCTTCGTGGTCGAGGCCGACTCGCCCGGCTTCGAGGTCGCCCGGCTCGAGCCGAAGATGGGGATCAAGGGCTCCACGACAGGCGAGCTCGTCTTCCGGGACTGCCGCGTGCCAGCCGAGAACCTGCTCGGCGAGGAGGGCGAGGGCTTCAAGATCGCGATGCGGATCCTCGACCGCTCGCGCCCCGGCGTCGCCGCGCAGGGCCTCGGCATCGCCCAGGGCGCGACGGACTACGCACTCGAATACGCGAAGACGCGCGAGACGATGGGCACGCCGATCGCGCAGCACCAGCTGATCGCCGCGAAGCTCGCCGACATGGAGACGAGGTGCGAGGCGGCCCGCGGCCTGCTCTACAAGTTCGGACAGATGGTCGACGCCGGCGTTCCGGACGAGGAGCTGACGAAGATCTCGGCGATGGCGAAGCTCTACTGCTCGGACACGGCGATGGAGGTCGCGACCGAGGCGGTCCAGGTGCTCGGCGGCTACGGCTACATCCAGGAGTACCCGCTCGAGCGCATGATGCGCGACGCGAAGATCACGCAGATCTACGAGGGTACGAACGAGATCCAGCGCATCGTGATCGCGCGCGAGATGCTGAAGGAGAACCGCGCATTCCTGCTCGCCGGCGTCGGCTGACACCGGTGCTCTACGACCCCGGGAGCCACGAGCGGCTCGAGGGCGAACGCTGGAGCGAGAGCCGCGCGCAGGAGGCGATCCGGACCATCGTCGCCGATGCGGAAGCGGCGCTGCCGGACGGTTCCTTCTGGCCGATCCACCCGGCCGATGGGGACAGTTCCGGCGTCGAGACGACCATCTACCTGGGCGCCGCCGGCGTCCTCTGGGCGCTCGACACGCTTCAGAGCGCCGGCGGCGTGGAGCTTCGTCGCCCGTACGGGCCGGTCGCCCTCCAGGCGCTCGAGCACTACGAGGTGAAGCCGGACTTCGGCGAGCGGGTGCCGAGCCTCTTGATGGGCGAGGCCGGGCTGCTGCTCGTGACTCACCGGCTGGTTCCCGACGCGGCACGCGCCGACCGCCTCCACACGCTCGTCCGCGACAACGTCGCCAACGAGACGAACGAGCTGATGTGGGGCTCGCCGGGCACGATGCTCGCCGCACAGGCGATGCTCGGCTGGACGGGGGAGGAGCGCTGGGCTGCGGCGTGGCGGGAGAGCGCGGATCGGCTCTGGGAGGAGTGGCGCCCGGTGCCCGAGCACGGCTGCGACCTCTGGACCCAGAATCTCAACGGACGCGTCCGCCAGTTCATCGGGCCCGCGCACGGCTTCGCCGGCAACGTGTGCGTGCTCGCCCTCGGCGGGGAGCTGCTGTCTGGGGATCGGCGCGCGGAGCTCGACGCGCGGGCGGTCGCGACGATCTCGACCCTGGCCCACCGGGACGGCAGTCACGCGAACTGGGCTCCGATCGCGGAGGCCGGGCTCGCGGATCGCGAGGACGGCTCGATCCGCGTCCAGTGGTGCCACGGTTCCCCAGGCATCGTCTGCTCGCTCGCCGATCTCGCTCCGGACGACGACGCTCTCACCGACCTGCTCGTCGCCGGCGGGGAGCTCACGTGGACGGCGGGGCCGCTGGCAAAGGGCGGAGGGCTCTGCCACGGCACCGCGGGCAACGGCTACGCTTTCCTCAAGCTCCTTCGGCGCACCGGCGACGAGCGCTGGCTGGACCGCGCGCGCGCCTTCGCGATGCACGCGATCGGACAGGTGGACCGTGCTCGCTCCGCGCACGGGCACGGGCACTACTCGCTCTGGACCGGAGACATCGGCGTCGCCCTGTACCTGTCGAGCTGCCTGCGCGAGGATGACGGCGTCCCGACGATCGACGTCTGGTAGTTCTCATGTCGCGGAGCGCGCGGCGAGCGATCGTGATCGGCTCCGGGCCGAACGGCCTCGCGGGCGCGATCCTGCTTGCCCGCGCGGGCCTTGCCGTCGAGGTGCACGAAGCCGAGTCCGCAATCGGCGGGAGCTGCCGGACGGACGAGCTGACGCTGCCGGGCTTCCTGCACGACACCTGCTCCGCGATTCATCCGCTCGCCGTCGCCTCGCCGTTCTTCCGCTCCCTCGGCCTCGGGCTCGACTGGGTCGACTCGCCCGCCGCGGTCGCGCACCCGTTCGACGACGGCACGGCGGTCACCCTCGAGCGGGAAGTCGCCGGGACGGCGGAGCAGCTCGGCCGCGACGGGCCTGCCTACCGCCGCCTGCTAGAGCCGCTGGTCGAGGCCTGGGGCGAGATCGCGCCGGTGCTGCTCGGCCCGTACCCGCCCGGGCCGCGCGCGGTGGCGGCGCTCGTCTCCCGCCTCGGTCCCCCGGCTGCCGTGCGCTCGGCTCGCGCCGCACTCGCCGACGCGCGCTCGTTCGCCGCGTGGGCGTTCGCGACCGAGCGTGCGCGCGGCTTCTTCGCCGGGCTCGCGGCGCACTCGATCCTGCCGCTCGAGCGGCGCCCGAGCGCGGGCTTCGGCCTGGCGCTCGCCGTCCTCGGCCACGTGTTCGGCTGGCCCTTCCCGCGCGCCGGGGCGCAGAGGATCTCCGACGCGCTCGCCGGGGAGCTCGTCCGGCTCGGCGGACAGATCCACACGTCGAGCCCCGTGCACGAGCTGCCTCCCGCGGACGTCGTGCTCGCGGACGTCGTCCCGCGCGAGCTCCTCCGGCTCGCCCGCGGCCGGCTCCCGGAGCGGTACGAGCGGGCGCTCCGCCGCTACCGGCACGGGCCGGGGGCCTTCAAGGTCGACTGGGCTCTCGACGGCCCGATCCCCTGGACTGCCGAGAGCTGCCGCCGGGCGGCGACCGTCCATCTCGGCGCCACGCTCGACGAGATCTCCCGCTCCGAAAGGAATGCCTGGCGCGGCCTGCCGGGCGAGCGGCCGTTCGTCCTACTCGCGCAGCACAGCCCTTTCGACGACACGCGGGCACCCGCCGGCAAGCACACCGTCTGGGCGTATTGCCACGTCCCGAACGGCTCGGCGCTCGACCGGACCGGCGCGATCGAGCGCCAGGTCGAGCGCTTCGCGCCCGGCTTCCGCGAGCTCGTGCTCGCGCGCGCAGTCGCGGGCCCCGCCGAGCTCGAGGCGCGCGACCGGAACCTCGTCGGCGGCGACCTGGGCGGCGGCGCGATGGATCTCGGCCAGCTCGCCTTCCGCCCGGTGCGGACTGCGACCCCCTACCGCACACCCCTTCGTGGCGTCTACCTCTGCTCGGCCTCGACCCCGCCGGGCGGGGGCGTGCACGGGATGTGCGGCTACTCGGCCGCGCGCGCCGCCCTCCGCGACCTGGGAATCCCTACTCCGTCTTGATCTCGCCGCAGGTGACGGGCGTGTCGTCCTGCTCGGACTTGTGGGACTCGATCGCGAGACCGGCCGCGAGCAGCTCGTCGAGCGAGACCTCGAGCGTCTCCTCGGTGATCCCGTCCTGGAGGATCGGGAGCGGGTACGCCTCGGCGACGTCGAGACTGCCGCACGTGCCCTTGTGAATGTGCACGGGCTGAATGAACTCGCGGTCGAACGGTCCCTCGGTCTCGACGAGTATTCGCGTCTGGTCGCCGAGCGGGGTCAGCGTGACGGTGCCGAACTCGCTCGACGCGTTCTGCTGCGTCAGCTCGATCCTCACCTCGTCACCGGCGCTTGCGCCGCCGCCGCCGCCGCCCCCGCCTCCGCAGCCGGCGAGAGCGCCCGCGAGCAGGCAGATCCCGGCGGCTCGCCTCATCCCTGCTCCGCCCTCAGCTTCGCCTTGTAGGCCCGCTTGGCGGCCTGGTAGTCCTCGAGCGCCTGCGCGGAGTCGACGTCGCCGAGGGTCCGATGCTTCGGCGCGACCTCCTCCCAGCCGACCGGCCGCACGCCGAAGCGCTTCGCCAGCACCGCGACGAGCGTGCGCGCCTTCATCTCGCCGATGCCCGGGAGTGCGAGCAGGCGACGCTCGAGATCGCGTCCGTCGGCCGCCTCGCTCCAGACCCGCTCGGCCCGGCCGCCGTACTCCGAGACGACCGCTGCGCAGAGGTCCTGCGTCCGGCGCGCCATCGTGCCCGGGTAGCGGTGCAGCGCCGGCCGCTCGGCGAAGACGCGCTCGAGCTCCGCGGGCTCGAGCCCGGCGATCGTCTCCGCGTCGAGCAAGCCCAGGCGTCGTCTCAGCTCGGCGGGCGAGGAGAACGCCTTCTGCACCGTCACCTGCTGGTCGAGAACGAAGCCGATCAGCAGCGCGAGCGGGTCGCGGGCGAGCAGCTCGTTCGCCTCGTCGTCGTTCGAGAAGTAGAGACGCTCGGGCGCCGTCGTGGCCATCGGAGCGATCCTAACGCTTGACCGGGCGCAGTCCGAAGCGCTATTCCTGGACCATGGGTCTCGAATTCGCGATCGGCTGCGTACCGGATCCTCCGGATGCGCGCGACTTCCTCTGGGGAGCGCTGCTCCGGCCGCGCGCGCTGAGGCTGCCGCCGTCCTACCGCGTCCGCACCGCCGGCCCCGTCCTCGAGCAGGGCGAGGCTCCGCGCTGCGTCGCGTTCGCCACGGCGACCGTGAAGATGGTGGACGAGTGGCGCGAGCGCAAGGTCTGGTACGCCTTCGACGAGCCCTGGCTCTACGACCTCTGCAAGCAGCGCGACGGGAAGCCCGGCCGGGAGGGCACGAACCTGCGGGTCGCCTTCAAGATCGTCCAGAAGGAGGGCTATCCCGCGCGCGGGATCTACGTGCGGGCGCGTCACCACCCCGGCCGCCGGCGCACGTTCAGGCTCAAGCACTACGTCAAGCTCGGCTCGCTCCGCGAGATCAAGCAGGCGGTGAAGCTCGCCGGCCCGGTCGCATTCGGGATCCGCGTCGACCGCGGCATCTTCGCGCCGGTGGACGGGCGCGTGCCCGAGCCGAGCGGCAAGCCCTTCGGCGGGCACGCGATGGTGGTCACCGGCTGGGACGACGCGCTCGGCGCCCTGCGGATCAAGAACTCGTGGGGCTACGACTGGGGCGAACGCGGCTTCGCCTGGCTCCCGTACTCGCACCTCGACGCCTACCGCTGGAACGCCTGGGAGACGGTGGACGCGCTCGGGGAGCCCATCTAGCGCTCCGATCGCGGTTTTCCCGGAAGCGGCCACGGGCCACCGT
>JBOHAW010000220.1:0-10413 GCA_050697975.1 Gaiellaceae bacterium | reverse complement strand
GCCAGCGCCACCGGCGGGCTCTCGGTCAGCCACGTGGGGTAGGCGACCATCGTCACGGCCAGCAGCCCCGTCACCGGCAGCCATGCCCGGGGGTCAGGCCCCGGGACATGGCTACGCGAGACATCGTGGTCGCGGCCGCCGTGGAGGCCGAGGCCGATCGGGATCGACGCGAGCAGGAAAGCCGGCATCGCGGTCGTCTGGAAGAGGAAGGGGTCGAGGCCCGGGAGCCGGGCTAGGGCTCCGCCCAGGAAGGAGGAGCCCGCCTCGACGTAGGCGCTCGCCTCGCCCTCGACGAGCAAATCCCGAAAGGGCACCACCGACTCGGTCGCCGAGACGAGCTTGGCCGCGTAGAAGACCATGTCACCGTATGCGTTCGAGTCGAGTTCCGAGGTCGGGCCGTGCAGGTGGAGGCCGAGCGCGACGGGGAGGGCGACCGCACCGGGGAGCGCCCACGCGAGCGGGCCGCGTACTCGCCGGAGAGCGTCCCCGATCGCGCTGCGAGCCCTGACGAGGAGCCAGAAGACGAGCGGAAGGACGAGGAGCGCGAGCCAGCCCGTCAGCAGGACGAGCAGCGCCCCGACAGTGACCGTCAGCAGCCCGATCGGATAGGCGTACACGCCCCCGATCCGCCAGCCCAGTCCGACGCTCCAGACGACTCCGGCGAGCGCGGTGCCGAGGGCGACGTGCAGCAGGATGCCCGCGAGGAGCGCGATCACTGAGCGGCCGCCGGCGGCACGTGCGGATGCTAGCGTCGGCCGCCGTGGCGACCAGTCCTGCACCCGGTCGCATCGCCGCGGCGCTCTCGGCGCGCACCCGCCACTGGCGCACGCGCACGATCCTCGAGCGCGACCTCTGGGCGTTCCGCCGCCGCTACGGCGCCGTGCTCGGCCCGGCGCCCGCGGCGACCGGCGGCACGGCGCTGCTCGCGAGCCTCACGTACTCCGCCTTCCAGCTCAAGCTCGAGGGCATGCTCGCGAAGGCGTTTCAGCTCAAGGGGCTCGACGTCGTCGCCGCCGTCCCCTCGGACTCCGACCTGCCGCGGCGCACGCTCGAGGTGTTCGGCGTCCGCCGGTTCGTGAGCCTGGACGACTTCGCCGGCGCCGGGGTGGAGGAGCGCGCGCGCCGCGAGTCGGAGGCGCTCCTCGCGGAGGTGGGCTCGACCGGCGAGCTGAAGGAGCTCACCTACGGCGGCGCGAGCGTCGGCCGTCAGGTGCTCTCGACGATCTCGCGCCACCTGCACGAGGGGGCGGTCGACCTGAGCGACCCGCGCACGCGTGAGGTCGCCGCCCAGTTCCTTCCGATCGCGATCCGGACGACGCTCGCCGCCGAGACCCTCCTGGGCGAGCTCGATCCGGACCTCGTCCTCTTCAACGAGCGCAACTACGCCGCCGAGGGCCCGCTCTCCGATCTCGCGCTCGAGCAGGGCCGGAACGTGATCCAGTTCGTCAGCGGCTTCGAGGACGAGACGCTCGTCTTCAAGCGCTACACGGCCGCCACGAAGGGGCTCCACCCGCGCTCGCTCTCGGACGAGTCCTGGCCGCTCGTGGAGTCGCTGGACTGGACGGCCGAGCGCGACCGCGAGCTCGACGAGGACTTCGGGCGCCGCTACGACGGGAGCACGTTCCTCGCGCGCTGGAACCAGGGCTCGACCCGCCGGCAGTCGCGCGACCAGATCATGGCCGCGCTCGGTCTCGACCCGGCGCGCAAGACCGCGGTCGTCTTCTCGCACGTCCTCTGGGACGCGAACATGTTCTTCGGCCGCGACCTCTTCGCCGACCAGGAAGAGTGGTTCGTCGAGACGGTGCGGGCGGCGTGTGCGAACGACCGGGCGAACTGGGTCGTGAAGCTCCATCCGGCGAACGTGTGGAAGCTGCGGCGCGACCGCGTCAGCGGCGAGCTCGACGAGCTCGTGGCGATTCGCGAGCGGATCGGCGAGCTGCCGCCGTACGTCCACGTGCTCCCGCCGGACAGCGACATCAGCACGTGGTCGCTCTTCGGGCTCACCGACGTGGGCGTCACGATCCGCGGCTCGGTCGGCTTCGAGCTCCCGTGCCTCGGCATCCCGGTGCTCACGGCCGGCACGGGCTTCTACTCGGGCCGGGGCTTCACCGTCGACTCGGCCACTGCCGGCGAGTATCTCGAGCGGCTGGCCTCGATCGAGGCGACCCCGCCTCCGAGCGCGGAGCAGGTGACGCTCGCGCGCAAGCACGCGTACGCCCTGTTCCGGCTGCGGCAGACCCGCTTCACGAGCTTCCGCTCCGTCTACCGCTCGATCGACGAGATCGACCATCCCTTCGAGGCCACGGTCGAGATCGCGCTCCGGTCGAGCGGCGAGCTCGAGCGCGCCGAGGACTTACGGCGCTTCGGCGACTGGGCGGTCGACTCGCGGGCGCTCGACTACCTCGACCGGCAGGTCGTTGGTGTCGATTCGGGGTAGCTGGAGCGGGTCGCTGCCGGAACCGGCGAGGCCGACGTCGGTGGTGAGGCCGAGCGCGCAGCCGGCCTCGCGCAGGAGCCGCAGCGTCGTCCCGTCGCGGCTGCCGTACGGGTAGCACATCGTCCAGCCCGCCGGCTCATCGCCGGAGACGCGGCCGAGGAAGTCGCGCGTGCGCGCGATCTCGTCGCGCTGGGCGTTCTCGCCGAGCAGGCCCAGGCGCCGGTGCGAGTACCCGTGGCCGGCGACGTCCATGCCCATCGCGGCGAGCTCCCGCACGCCGTCGAGCGTGAGGTAGAGGCCGTCCGCGAAGGAACGCTCGTCGTCGGAGACGAGCTCGGCGAAGAGGCGGTCGAGGATCTCGCGCCGAGGCTCCTCCGGCAGGCCGTCCTGGAGCACGCGCTTGACGAAGACGGTCTCGGGCGGGTCGAAGCGGTGCGGGGGCGTGTTGCGGGCGCGCAGCTCCTCGTCCGAGCCGACTGCGTAGGGGCGGGCGAGGTCGAGAATCCTGCGCGCGAGCGCCCCGTGGTCGTCGCTCGCGGCGAGCAGGAACTGCGTCTTCTGCACGTCGAGCACGCTTCGCTCGAGCACCGGGCGGGCCGGCGGGCAGAAGCAACCGGAGAGGCCGCGGCGCCGGAGCGCGGGCGCGACCGTCTCGAGGTGCTCGACGAGACCGTCGTCGAATGTGAGCAGGCACGCGTTCTCCGGCAGGTCGCCGTCCCGCACGGCCGCGAGGCCGACGACCTCGTAGGCAGCCGCGACGTGGTCGAGCTGGCCCTCGAGCTCCGCGGTCGTGCGGGCGTGGACGCGCGCGCCGTCCCGCACGTAGTGGTACATGACGATCGTCAGCAGCGCTCGAACACCCCGACGAACGCGGAGCAGTACGCGAGGCCGAGCGGCGAGGTCTCGAGCGCGCGCTGCCAGGCGAGGGCGAGCCGGTTGTAGACGCGGGGAGCGACCGGCTCGAGCCGCGAGGGCAGCGGGTGAGGGTGGAGGGGAAGCACGCCCGCTTCGCGGAAGCCGTGGGGCTCCGCCGCCTCGCGGAGCTGACGCGGTGTGTGCTGGCGGCGCTCCTCGGCGAACCTCGTCGGGTGATGGAACAGCTCGTCGGGGGGTTCCTCGGCATCACGCCGAGCAGCTTCCGCCAGGTCGGGCGCGGCCGCGACGAGCTCGCCGGCCAGGGCGTGGACCTCCGAGTCCGTCGACCCGTCGAGTAGCTCGCGGAGCTCGTCGAGCAGCGCGCCGGCTTCTTCGCGCTCGAGCTCCCGGGCCGTGTACTCGTTGGCGCTCTGGAGGTTGTAGAGGCGATTGCGACAGGAGACCGCGACCCGGCCGCCCGGTCGCAGCAGCCGGCCCGCCTCGACGAAGAACGCGTCGTCGTCGGGGAGGTACTCGATCAGGCCCATCGCGGTGACCGCGTCGAATGCGCCCTCGTCGAGGCCGTTCTCGTCGAACGCCGCGAGCACGTACCGGACCGGCAGGGCGCCGCGGTCGCGCTCCGCCTGCTCGATCATCCCGGCGGCGACGTCGACTCCCACGACGGACCAGCCGAGCCGGGCCGCGTGGACGCAGAGCTGTCCGCCCCCGCAGCCCAGGTCGACGAGCGCCCCTGCGTCCCGGAAGGCCGGGGACACGCCCTCGAGGGCGAGCCGGACCCGTTCCGGGCCGAGCGGAAACCTCGTGCCGCCCGCATACGCCGCCTCGACCCAGGCGTCGGCGTGCCGGTCGAAGTAGTCCCTGACGTAATCCTTCATGCGCCGAAGCTAGCATCCTGCGCCGTGAGCGTCTTCGTGATCGCCGAGGCCGGCATGAACCACGACGGCAGCCTGGGCAATGCCGTCCGCCTGGCCGAGGTCGCGGCCGAGTGCGGCGCCGACGCGGTCAAGTTCCAGATCCACGACGCGGCCGCCGAGACGACGCGCGACGCTCCGTCGCCGCCGTACTTCCAGCACGAGTCGCGCTTCGAGTACTTCGAGCGCACGGCGTTCACCGACGACCAGTGGCGGACGCTCAAGGAGGCTTGCGCCGGCGCCGGAATCGAGTTCTTCTGCTCGGTCTTCTCCCTTGAGGCGCTCGAGCGGCTCGAGGCGATCGGGGTCACGCGGTACAAGATCGGCTCCGGCGAGGTGACGAATCTCGAGCTCGTGCGCGCGGCTGCCGGGACGGGCAAGCCGGTGCTCCTCACCTCCGGGATGAGCTCGTGGAGCGAGCTGGACGCCGCGGTCGAGGCGGCCGGCGACGACGTCACGGTCCTCCAGTGCACGTCCGCCTATCCGACCCCGCCGGAGCGCGTCGGGCTCAACGTGATCGCAGAGCTGCGCGAGCGCTACGGCAAGCCAGTCGGGCTCTCCGACCATTCGCTCGGGCCGTACGCCGCCTTTGCGGCGGTCGCCCTGGGCGCGGTCGCGATCGAGAAGCACTTCACCCTCAGCACCGACATGTACGGCCCCGACGCGGCGCTCGCCCTCGAGCCGCACGAGCTGGAGGAGCTCGTGGACGGCGTGCGCGCGATCGAGACGATGCTCGCGTCGCCGGTCGACAAGGACGACCTCGCGCCGTACGCCGAGATGAAGCGCGTGTTCGAGAAGAGCGTCGTCGCGGCCGCCGACATCCCGGCGGGCGCCGTGATCGAGCGCGCGATGCTCGCGGCGAAGAAGCCGGGCACGGGCATCCCTGCACGGCGGCTGCCCGAGCTCGTGGGCCGCCGCGCGCGCGCGGACATCGCCGCCGACACGGTGCTCCTCGAGGAGCACGTGGAATGAGAAAGGTCTGCGTGGTGGTGGGGTCGCGGGCGAACTATTCGTCGATCAAATCGGCGATGCGCGCGGTCGAGGCGCACGAGGGCCTCGAGCTCCAGCTGGTCGTCGGGGCGTCCGCGCTCCTCGATCGCTACGGCACGGTCCTCGACCTGATCGAGCGCGACGGCTTCGAGCCGTCGGAGAAGGTGTTCATGCTGATCGAGGGCGAGACGCCCGGGACGATGGCGAAGTCGACCGGCCTCGGGCTCCTCGAGCTGCCGACCGCGTTCGAGCGCCTCGGGCCCGACCTCGTGATCACCGTCGGCGACCGGTTCGAGACGATGGCGACGGCGCTCGCGGCCACGTACATGAACATCCCGCTCGCGCACACGATGGGCGGCGAGGTCTCCGGCAACATCGACGAGTCGATCCGCCACGCGGTCACGAAGTTCGCGCACATCCACTTCCCCGCCTGTACCGAGGCGGCGGAGCGGATCATCCGGATGGGCGAGGACCCGGCGAACGTCCACACCGTCGGCTGCCCGCGCATGGACCTCGTCGCCGAGGTGCTCGAGCAGCCCGCGAACGGGCTCAGCGACCTGTTCGAGGTGGGCGTGGGCGGCACGTTCGACCTCGACGAGCCGTTCCTGCTCGTCTCGCAGCACCCAGTCACGACCGAATACGGGGACGGCGAGCGCCAGATCGACGAGACGCTGCGCGCCGTCCAGCAACTCGACCTTCCGGCGATCGTGCTCTGGCCGAACGCAGATGCGGGCTCGGAGCACATCGCGCGCGGGATCCGCAAGTTCCGCGAGCACGAGGACGACTCGCGGCTGCACTTCTTCAAGAACCTGCCGACGAGCGACTACATCAAGCTGATGGGGAAGACCGTGTGCCTCGTCGGAAACTCGAGCTCCGCCATCCGGGAGGGCTCCTTCATCGGCACGCCCGCCGTGAACGTCGGGCCGCGCCAGGAGGGCCGCCAGCGCGGCTCGAACATCGTCGACGTCGGCTACGACCGCGGCGAGATCGCAGACGCGGTGCGCGGGCAGCTCGGCAACGGGCGCTACGAGCACGAGCCGATCTACGGCGACGGCCACGCGGGCGAGCGGATCGCGGCCATCCTGGCCACCTGCGAGCTCTCGATCGCCAAGCGGATGACGTACTAGCCATCGTTCGTCCGCCGAATCGGCTCAACGGGTGTGCCGAAAGCGTGACGATCTGTCCACACACGGCCGAACAGCACAGCTTTCAGTGCCAGGCACTCGGACCTTCGACGTGACTCGGGTCGCCGCTGCCGTCGCCAGCTACGCTCTCCGGCCGTGGATGTCGTCGGGCTGATCCCGGCCCGGGGCGGCTCGAAGGGGATTCCGGGCAAGAATCTCGCGCCGCTCGCGGGGAAGCCGCTGATCGCGTGGACGATCGAGGCCGCGCGCGCGAGCCGCACCCTCACGCGCGTCGTCGTCTCGACCGACGATGAGGAGATCGCCGCCGTCGCGCGCCAACTCGGCGCCGAGGTGCTCGCGCGACCGGGCGCGCTCGCGGCGGACGACACGCCGATGCTCGAGGTCGTCCGCCACGCGCTCGCGGAACTTGGCTCGACCGACGTGCTCGTCCTCCTGCAGCCGACCTCTCCGCTCCGGCGCCCCGACCACATCGACCAGGCTCTCCTCGTCCTGCTGGAGGACGAGCGCAGGGACGCGGTCGTCAGCGTCGTCGAGGTGCCGCACCGGTTCCGGCCGGGCTCGCTGATGGAGCTGGACGGCGGTCGCCTGCGCCGGCTCTCCGAGGAGACCGCGGCCCGCCGCCAGGACAAGCCTCCCGTCTACGCGCGGAACGGGCCCGCCGTCCTGGCTCTTCGCCCCGAGCGGCTCGGCGACGATCTCTACGGCGGCGACTGCCGGCCGTACGTGATGGCGCCGCTCGACTCGATCGACGTGGACGGCCCGGACGACCTGCGGCTCGCCGAGCTGCTCCTCGATGACGCTCGCTGAGCGCGCCCTGCGGGGCATCCTCGAGGGCTCGCCGCGCACGCTCCTCGGCCGCGCCCGGCTCAAGGCGGCGATCGAGACCCGGGCGCTGCTCCTGCGGCGCGGCGATCCCCTCGTCCGCTACCGGATCGGCGAGATCGACCTCGAGCTGCCGCTCTCGCACGAGCTGCCCTTCTACCGCAAGGATCACCCGCTCTACTCCGCCAACGTCGGCCGTATCGCCGCCGAGGCCGGCGGCCCGGTCGTCGACATCGGCGCGAACGTCGGGGACACCGCGGCGATCGTCCGTGGCGCAACCGACGTCCCGATCCTCTGCGTCGAGGGCGACGACCGCTTCTTTGCGATCCTGCGGCGCAACTCGACCCGGTTCGACCCGCCCGTCGAGCTCGAGCACGCCTTCGTCGGGGCCCCGGCGCGGGCGGCGATCGAGCGGCACGGCGGCACGGCCCGGCTCGTGCCGGGGGCGGGAGGCGAGGTGCGCGGGAAGCCGCTGGCCCGGATCCTGGAGGAGCACCCACGCTTTGCGGCGCCCGCGCTCGTCAAGATCGACACCGATGGCTACGACGTCCCGATCGTCCTCGCCGAGCTCGACCTTCTCGCGCGCCTCAAGCCGGTGCTCTTCTTCGAGTACGACCCGCATCTCGGCGCCGATCCGGTCGTCTTCGAGCGGCTGCGCGAGATCGGCTACCGCACGGTGCACGTCTACGAGAACACAGGCGAGCTCGCGCGCGCCGCGGGTCTGGACGAGGGCGCGGCGATCCATGCCGAGTACACCGGTTACCGCGGCGCCCGCTATGCCGACGTCTGCGTCCTAGCGGAGGCGCACGAGGTGCGCGAGCCGGTCGACGGCGTGCTCTAGGCGGAAGTCGCCACGGGACACGATCTCGCCGACGAGCCGCCCGACGCTCTCCGGGTGCGACGGCACGAACAGGTCGTCGAACGCGTCGTCGAGGATCACCGAGCCGCCGCGCCGAACGCGCCGCCCGAAGCGCTCGAAGTCGCTCCGCACGCCCTCGTAGCCGTGGTCGCCGTCGATCACGACGAGATCGACCGGCCCGGTCTCGACCTCGATCGTGCGCGAGTCGCCCACGAGCAGCTCCACGCGCAGGTCGAAGCGCTCGCAGAACTCCCGGATCTCCCGATCCAGCTCACCCGGATCCGCGCCGAGCACCCGCATCGCCTTCTCGCCGACGTCAATCGACCAGACCGTGCCCTCGCTGCCCATCGCGGCGGCGAGCGCGACGGTCGTGCCGCCTCGCCAGCGCCCGATCTCGATCGCCCTGCGGACGCCCGTGCGGCGCGTCCAGCCGAAGATGTACGCGACCTGGCGGATCGTCATGCCGACGATGCCGTGGTTGAGAACCGAGCTCGCGAACAGGCCGGCGAGGTCCTCGAACTCGAGTCGCCCGTCGGGCTCGAGGTCGAGCGGCATGCGCTCGAGCCGCGGCTCGCGGTTCTGCTTCGCGCCCACCGCCTCGAGAACGACGCTGGGGTCGTACTCGAGCAGCGCCGTGGCTATTTCGCGCCGGAACTCCTCGGATGGCAGTCGTGCGGCCGCTCGGGCGACGCGCCGCACAGCTCGCGTACCTCGCATCTGGCGCATTGTGCCGAAAGCGCCCCGAATCAAACCGGCGCACTAGCATCCGTCGCGATGACGAGCCTGAACAGGGAGACCGGCCGCGACCGCTACTTCGCTGCCAAGGAGCGCGAGCTGGACGAGCTGCTCGACCCCGAGACGGGGATGGTCTCCGCGCGGTTCGCGCGCGAGATTCCGTGCCCGCTCTGCGGCGCGGAACGGTGGACGCGGCTGTTCGTCAAGCGCGGCTATCCGATCGTGCGCTGCGACGAGTGCGCGCTCGTCTACTCGAACCCGCAGGTGGACGAGGCGCTCGTCCTCGACGAGTATCGCGCCGGCGGCGAGCGCGCGAACGACCTCTGGGTCGACGTGCTCACCTCCGAGCGCCAGCTCGCACTCGACCGGGCGAAGTTCGCGGAGATCCTCGACGAGCTCGAGCCCTACCGCGGCTCGGGGAGGCTCCTCGACGTCGGCACGTCGATCGGGCTCTTCCTGCACCTCGCCGGCGAGCGCGGCTGGGACGGCGTCGGCACCGAGTTCGGGCAGCGTGCGCTCGCCTACGCGCGCGAGCGCTTCGGCCTCGACGTCCACGACCGCCCGCTCGCCGAGCTCGGCCTCGAGCCGGCCGGCTTCGACGTCGTCGCGCTGAACTCCGTGCTCGAGCACGTGAACCGGCCGCTCGAGCTGCTCGAGGAGGTGCGCGAGCTGCTCAAGCCGGGCGGAGCGCTCTTCCTGATCGTCCCGAACGTCGACAGCCTCGCCTGCCGCGTGCTGCACGAGCGGGCGGCGACGTTCGACGGACGGAACCACCTGATCTACTTCTCGCCGGCGACGCTGCGCGACGCGCTCGCGCGCACCGGCTTCGAGGCGATCGAGACGCACACGCGGGTGAGCTCGCTCGATCCGGTGCTCGAGTGGCTCGCGTACCACGAGCCGTACAGGGATGCGGACACGGGCGGCGACGACCTGGCGCGTGCCGTGCGCGACCGCCGCGAGGAGGTCGAGGCGCTGCTCGAGGAGCTCGGGCTCGGCTACAAGCTCCACTGCCTGGCTGTAAGGGGTCGGTAAGCCGGACGACCCTTGGACTAGAGTCTTTCGCCATGGAAGCGGCCGGCACCCTCGCCTCGAGGCGGCTCGAGCCCGTCGTCATCCGGCCGCCCTCGCGCTGGGCCGGCTTCGGGCTCCGCGAGCTCTGGCGCTACCGCGAGCTCCTGCTCTTCCTGGCCTGGCGCGACCTCAAGGTGCGCTACAAGCAGACGCTCCTCGGGGTCACCTGGGCCGTGCTCCAGCCGGTGATGTACATGGTCGTCTTCACGCTCTTCTTCGGCCGCGTCGCCGGTCTCTACTCGGAGGGCAAGCCGTACGCCCTGCTCGCGCTCTCGGGCTCGGTGATCTGGCTCTTCTTCGCGAACTCGGTCACGCTCGCCGCGAACAGCCTCGTCGGCAGCGCGACGCTGATCACCAAGGTGTACTTCCCGCGCCTGCTCGTGCCGATCGCGCCCGTGTTCGGCGCGCTCGTCGACCTGCTGCTCGCGTTCGGCGTCCTCCTGATCGTCATGGCGGCCTACGGCTACTACCCGACGCCGAGGATGTGGGTGCTGCTGCCCTTCCTCGCGCTCGCCATGGGCACGGCGATCGGCGTCGGCTCGGCGCTCGCGGCGCTGAACGTGAAGT
>JBOHAW010000219.1:0-2666 GCA_050697975.1 Gaiellaceae bacterium | reverse complement strand
GGCCGGCCCCGAGGAGCACGGCGAGCGCGGCCGCGGCGAGGGCGAGCCTCCTCACTGGGCGGGCACGACGTTGAGGATGGCGGAGAAGCCGGGCGCGAAGCCGCGGCCCGGGGCCAGGCGCGCGCGGTAGCTGCCGGGCGTGAGCTCCAGCTGCGCCTCGAAGGCTCCCTTCTCGTCGACCTTCGCGCCCGCGACGCCCTTCCAGACGGTGCCCTGTCGCCGCTGGATGACGACGGTGGCGCCCGCCAGCAGCGGCCGGGCGAGGCCTCGCAGGGAGGTCGACTGGGTGGGCGTCGCCAGCCGCACGAGCGGTGCGACGGCGACGCGAACCGGCGCGCTCCGGACCGTCCCGCTCGCCAGCCGGTACTCGGTCGAGACACCGGGTGAGACGGCGTGGGCAAAGGAGCCGTCCTTGGCGGCCATGACCGCCCCGGCGGTCTCCCAGAGCGTCGAGCCGGCACGCTGCTCGAGCGTGACCGCCGGCAGACCTCGCGCGAGCCCGGCCAGAGGCACGCGGGAGCCGTAGACGAGGGGCTTCGGGATGCGATTGAGCGCGAGGACGCCGACGCTGAACCACGTGGAGCGCAGTCCGAGCGCGCGCCGGATCGTGGCCGACGGCACGCTCGTCTCACCGCCGGCGCCGACGCCGATCACCTGATCGACGCGGCCGGAGCGGTTCATCGTCGTCCGGACGTCGAACAGGCCGCCCTTGACGCCGAGCGTCCGGGCGAGCCGGCCAGCGGCGAAGGAGAACGGGCCCCAGTCGTGATGCGGTGAGAGCGAGTCGTAGGGGTCGGGGACCGAGACGAGGTACGGCGTCGGAGAGGCGCCGTCCCAGACGTCCGCGACGTTGGCCGTGCGGCCGCCGGAGGTGGAGAAGAAGAACGTCGTCGCGACCTTCCCCTCGTGGAGCACGACCTGGCCGGCGGTCGCGTTCACCGCCGCCGTGGTCGTCGGCTCCTCGGAGGCGATGCCCCCGTAGACCTGGCTGCGCGTGTCGTCGTAGAGGTCGAAGGCGCCGGTCTTGCGCACCGCGAGCGCGTACGAGCGGGCGACGACGGCCTGAGCCTTGAGCGCCTCCGGCACCCAGGTGTGCGGTACCTCGTCCGGGACGACGCCGTACAGGTAGGACTCGAGGCTGACCGCGTTGATCGCGCGCAGGCGGCCTTTCTCCACGCTCACCTCGAGCGAGCCGCGGTAGGACTTGCCGTTCAGCTCGACCGGCGCGAGCCCGGCGGTGAAGAGCAGCGGGCCGGCGAGCGCCTCGGGCTTCGTTCCGTCGACGTTCACCTTCAGCCCGGGCCCGAGCGGATAGCTGCCCTCGGCGAGCTCGTACGCACCGTCCGCGCCGTCCCGCACCCGGAATGCCTGGTCGGACGAGACGGTGAGCGCCCTCTTCCCGTCCGCGAGCAGCACGCGGACCCGGGCGACGGGCGCCCGGCCCAGCACCGTCGTCGGGTAGTAGTGGGCGAGGATGCGCGCGTAGCCGTAGCCGCGCTGCGCAAAGCCGTAGGCGCCCCACTGGCTCATCCCGACGCCGTGCCCCCAGCCTCGGCCGCTGATGGCGAACGTGATCGCGGGCGCCGGAGCCGCTGCGGGCGCCGCGGCCCGCGCGGACGCAGCGGCACTCCCCGAGGCAAGCACGGCGAAGAGCGAGAGAGCGGCGACTGTCTGGCGCACCATCGACGTGACCCGGCCGAAGGCTAGCGCAGGGCCGGACGACCCACCCGCTTCTTTACCGAACCTTCATCCGGGTTTCCTGGGTTTCCAGAACGGAAATCGCCACTCCGAGCCCGCCGATGCCGACGAGAACGGACATCTTGCCGCCCCGCTACCGCGATCCGGAGCGGATCGGTCGCGGCGGCATGGGCGAGATCTACCACGCGACCGACACGGTCCTGAACCGCGCCGTCGCGATCAAGGTCCTGGCCGATCGCTTCTCGGAGGACGAGCAGGTGCGCGGCCGGTTCACCCGCGAGGCCATGGCTGCCGCGCGCCTCTCCAGCGAGCCGAGCGCGGTCACGATCTTCGACGTCGGGGCGTGGGAGGAGCGCCCGTTCATCGTGATGGAGTACCTCCCGGGCGGCTCGCTCGAGGAGGTGCTGCGGCAGGGCGGCGCGCAGGAGCCCGGCCAGGTGCTCGCGTGGCTGGAGCAGGCGGCACAGGCGCTCGACGCGGCGCACCGGCACGGAATCGTCCACCGTGACGTCAAGCCGGCAAATCTGCTGCTCGACACGGCGGGCGACGTGCGCGTGGCCGACTTCGGAATCGCCAGCGCGGCCGGCATGGACTCGCTGACCAAGCCCGGCACCGTGCTCGGCACTGCGGGCTATCTCTCCCCCGAACAAGCGAGCGGCGAGCGTGCGACCCCGGCCAGCGACCGCTACGCGCTGGCGGTGGTCGCCTTCGAGCTGCTGACCGGGGCGCGCCCGTTCGAGAGCGAGACTCCGACGGCCGAGGCGGCCGCCCACGTGCACGCCCCCGTCCCCTCGATCTCGGCCCTCCGGACGGATCTTCCGCGCGAGCTCGACGCGGTCTTCGAACGAGCGCTGGCGAAGGACCCGGCCGAGCGCCATCCCTCGTGCGCCGAGCTCGTGGGCGCAATCCGCGGCGCGCTCGCCGAGGCCGCCGGCACCACCCGCGAGCTGGCGGGCGTCGCCCCAGCC
>JBOHAW010000218.1:0-8940 GCA_050697975.1 Gaiellaceae bacterium | reverse complement strand
GCGGCCGAGCTCGAGTCGCTCGGAATCGCGTCGTGGATGTGCGTGCCCGTCAGCGCCCGCGGGCGCACGCTCGGCGCCATCTCGCTGCTCACGGCCGAGTCGGGCCGGCGCTACTCCGAGCACGACCTGTCGCTGGCGGAGGAGCTTGCGCGCCGGGCCGGCCTCGCGGTCGACAACGCGCGGCTCTTCGACGAGGCGGAGCGCTCGCTGGCCCTGCTCGACACGCTGCTCGCGTCCGCTCCCATCGGCATGGCCTTCTTCGACACCGACCTGCGCTACGTCCGCGTGAACGCCGCGCTCGCGGAGATCAACGGCCGTCCGCCGGCGGAGCACGTCGGCAGGACGCTCGCCGAGGTGATCCCCGATCTCGCGCCCACGCTCGAGCCGATCTACCGGCGCGTGCTCGAGACGGGCGAGCCGTTCGCGCACCACGAGATCACAGGTATGACGCCCGCGTCGCCGGGCGCCGCCCGGCACTGGCTGTCGAGCTACTACCCGGTCAAGACCGAGCAGGGAGAGACGCTCGGCGTGGGAGCGGTGATCACCGAGATCACCGAGCGGAAGCGGGCCGAGGACGAGCGCGCGCGCCTGCTCGAGGCCGAGCAGGGAGCCCGAGCGGTGGCCGAGGCCGCTCAGGGGCGCCTGCACCTGCTCGCGGAGGCCAGCCGTGTGCTCGCCTCCTCGCTCGACTTCGAGACGACTCTCCAGAACGTCACCGGTCTCTTCGTCCCCGGCCTCGCGGAGTGGGCGGGCGTGTACCTGCTCGACGAGCGTGGCGCGGTGAGCCAGCTCGCCGTCGCGCACGCCGACGAGTCCAAGGCCGAGCTCGTGCGCACGATGTGGGAGCGCTACGGGGCGAAGGCCGAGGCCGACCACCTCGTGACCAGGGCGATCCGGGAGCGCAAGGCGCAGGTCTCGTCGGCGCCCGCGGCCGACGCCCTCGCCTCGGTCGCCGTCGACGCCGAGCACCTCGAGCTGATGCGCCGTCTGCGCCTGGGCGCCGGAATCGTCGTCCCGATCCTCGCGGGCGAGCGGGTGCTCGGCGCGCTCACCTTCGTCCGCGCGTCGGACCGGGAGGACTTCGGCGAGCACGACGTCGAGCTAGCCGAGGAGCTGGGGCGGCGCGCCGGCGTTGCGATCGACAACGCACGCCTCTACGAGGAGGCTGAGCAGCGTGCCCGCGCCGCGGAAGCGCTCGAGTTCGTCGGCGACGGCGTCTTCCTGCTCGACCGCGACGGCATCGTCCGGCTCTGGAACCCCGCCGCGGAGGCGATCACCGGCGTGCCGGCCGCCACGGTCGAGGGTCGCCCGGCCGATCAGGCCGTCCCGGGCTGGGCCGAGCTCGCCTCTCGCATCCCGATCGTCGACGCGCTGGGGGACGCGACCGGGCGGCCCGAGACGCTTCCCTTCGACCTCGGAAGCCGCGAGGTCTGGCTCTCGATCTCGGGCGTCGGCTTCCCGGAGGGCACGGTGTTCGCGTTTCGCGACGTCACCGAGGAGCGCGGCGTCGAGCAGATGAAGAGCGACTTCGTCGCCACCGTCTCGCACGAGCTGCGCACGCCGCTCGCCGCGATCTACGGCGCCGCGCTGACCCTCAGGCGGGAGGACCTCCCGCTCGAGCACACGCAGCGCGACCTCCTGCTCGGCGTCGTCTCGACCGAGGCGGAGCGGCTGGCGAAGATCGTCAACGACATCCTCTGGACGAGCCGGATCGAGACCGGCGGCCTGCAGGTGACGATCTCGAGCTTCGATGCCGCCGCGCTCGCGGCCGGCGTCGTCGACGCGGCTCGCCTGTCCCTTCCCCAAGCCGTCACCCTCGAGCTGCACGCGCCTGCGGGCCTGCCGCCGCTCGCCGCCGACCCGGACAAGGTGCGCCAGGTGCTCGCCAACCTCCTCGACAACGCGGCCAAGTACTCCCCGGACGGCGGCGGCGTCGAGCTCCGGCTCGAGCAGGCCGGCGAGCGCCTGCGCTTCCTCGTCCTCGACGAGGGAATCGGGATCCCGCCCGGTGAGCGGCGGCGCGTGTTCGAGAAGTTCTACCGGCTCGATCCGAATCTCACCCGCGGCGTCGGCGGCACCGGGCTCGGGCTCTACATCAGCCGCGAGCTCGTGCGCCGGATGCAGGGCCGGATCTGGGTGGACGGCCGCGAGCCGCACGGCACGATCGTCGTCGTAGAGCTGCCCGTCGTTCCCGCCTGAGCGGCTTCAGGCGGACGGGAGCGAGAGCACGAACCGGGCGCCGCGGGGCTGCGCCTGCTCGTACCGGAGGTCGCCGCCGAGTGCGTGCGCGAAGGCGTGCGCGATCGCGAGTCCCATACCGGCTAGACAGGTCGCTCGATGAGCGAGCCGTGGGTGACCCTCGAGCCATGGCGTTCGGCTCGCCGCCCGGCCCTAGCTTCCCTGCTGACGTTGGGGGAAGCACACGTAGACGAGCACGGCGATGCCGAGCCCGATGAGGCCCGCCGTCGTATCCGAGATCGGGTCGCCACCAGCCAGCGAGACGTACCTACATCGTTCCGCGTCCCCAATCGCTGGCGTCGGGATCGGCACGCATCGCGTAGGCCATCCGAGGACCAGCCAAACGACGAAGCCGCCGACCGGAGCTGAGAAAAACGCGACGAGGGCTCGCTTCACGTTCGCTTGTAGCTAAGCACCTGCGCGAAGACGTTCAACCTGACGCACGGCCGCGACAGGCGCATGGGTGAGGCAATTAAGTCATTCCCAACGCAAGGGGCGGCCGGAGCCGCCCCTTCTGAGGATGCGTGTGTCCGTGCGCCTAGTACACGCGCCGCTCGACCGGCGCGTCGTCCGCGACGTAGGTCGTCCGGCGGCGGCCGGCGGCCGGCCCGCCCCACGAGGACCAGAAGATCATCGAGAGCAGCAGGCCGGCAATGCCGACGACGAGCAGGATGACGCCGATCACCTGAATGTCGAGGCCTGACACCTCGGCGGTGACCGCCCAGGTGAGGATGGCGCCGACCGCGATCAGAACGATGCTGACTCCGAGTCCCATGAATTTCTCTCCTTCGTCGAGTGGTGTCGGGGAGGCTGGGAGAACAACGGCTTCGGCGGTCTTTTCGGTACGCCAGCTTGGTAGGCTCGCGCCCGGGTGCGCAGGGGATCCATCGTCATGCTCGTGGTGGTCGGCGCGATCGTCGGCCTGCTCGCGACCGCCGTCGCCGTCTTCATCCCGTGGCTGCCCGAGCAGGCCTCGACCCAGCGCGAGGGCATCGACTTCGTCTTCTGGCTCACGACGGGGATCTGCGTCGGCGTCTTCGCGGTCGTCGCCGCGGTGATCGTCTATTCGGTGCTGCGGTTTCGCGCCCGTCCGGACGACGACACCGACGGCCCGCCGATCCACGGCCACACCGGCCTGGAGATCGTCTGGACCGCCATCCCGGCGCTGCTCGTGATCGTGATCGGGGTCGCGAGCGCGATCGTGCTCGCCCGGAACGAGCGAACGGGCGCGAACCCGCTGCGGATCGACGTGACGGCCCGGCAGTTCGCGTGGAGCTTCGAGTATCCGAACGGCCTCACGAGCGGCACGTTGCGGCTGCCCGTGGATCGCACCGTGGTGCTGCGCCTGACGGCCAACGACGTGATCCACTCCTTCTGGGTGCCCCAGTTCGGGCAGAAGCAGGACGCCGTGCCTGGAATCTTCACC
Organism: Gaiellaceae bacterium; assembly: GCA_050697975.1. Taxonomy (GTDB): domain Bacteria; phylum Actinomycetota; class Thermoleophilia; order Gaiellales; family Gaiellaceae; genus JBOHAW01. The sequence continues at coordinate 5,276 of JBOHAW010000218.1, read as the reverse complement.
GAGCTCGTGATCACCCCCAAGACGATCGGCGAGTTCCCGGTCATCTGCACGGAGCTGTGCGGGCTGGGACACTCGGTGATGCGGACGGCGGCCGTCGTGCTGGAGGAGGGGGAGTACGACTCCTGGCTCGCGGCGGGAGGCACGAAGCTCGCCGGCCCGCCCGGTGAGGCGGGCGCTGCCGTGTTCGAGGAGCAGGGGTGCGGCGCCTGCCACACGTTCGAGCCGGCCGGGGCGAGCGGCACGACGGGTCCGAGCCTCGACGAGCTCGAGGACGACCCGGCATACGTGCGTGAGTCAATCCTGGACCCGAACGCGCAGATCGCCGAAGGCTTCGGGCCGAACGTGATGCCGCCGTTCAAGCTCCCGGCCGACCAGCTCGACGCCCTCGTGCAGTATCTAGTCTCCGCCGGAGGCGGAGACTAAAGAGCACCTTGACGATCGAGCGCACAGACCTCCGCGACGCTCCCCCTAGCCTTTCGCCGCAGGCGAAAGGCTGGCGCCGCGCGCTCGCCCCCGGCTGGCTGCGCGTGCCGTGGATGACGGCACTCTTCTTCGGCATCGGCCTGGCGCTGGTTCTCGGCATCCGGGCGATCGCCGGCTGGGAGCCGCTCTGGTACTGGCCCGTCGTGCTCACCGTCGCCTTCCTCACGGCCGGGCCGATCGGCTTCCTCGCCGGCATCGGCGCCTTCGACTACTGGACCCACTACGCGATCGGCCGGCCGACCCGCCCCGAGGACCACTCCGGGCACGGCGCGCATAGCTGGCGCGACTACTTCCGGGTCAACACCGACCACAAGGTGATCGGGATCCAGTACCTGGTCACGACCATCTTCTTCTTCCTCACGGGCGGGCTGCTGGCGATGCTCGTGCGCGCCGAGCTCGCTCGTCCCGGCACCCAGTTCTTCGATCCGCAGACGTACAACGGCCTCTTCTCCGTCCACGCGTCGCTGATGATCTTCCTGTTCGTGATCCCGGCGTTCGCGGGCCTCGCGAACTTCGTCGTTCCGCTGATGCTGGGCGCGCCGGACATGGCCTTCCCGCGCCTGAACGCCCTCTCCTTCTGGCTGCTGCCGATCGCCGGGATCATGATGCTCTCGAGCTTCCTCGTCCCGGGCGGCGCCTTCGGCGGCGGCTGGACCGGCTACGCCCCGCTCTCGGTCGTCCTCCCCGACGGGAACCTGTTCTTCCAGATGGGGGTGCAGTGGGCCGGCGCGTCCTCGATCATGACCGCGCTCAACTTCCTGGTCACGATCATCACCATGCGGGCGCCGGGGATGACCTTCTGGCGCATGCCGCTGCTCGTCTGGGCGAACTTCACGACCTCGCTGCTCGTGGTGATCGCCACGCCGTTCATCGCGGGCTCGCAGTTCTTCGCTCTCTTCGACCGGGTGCTGGGCACGGACTTCTTCAGCCCCGACAGCGGCGGCTACGTGCTCGGCTACCAGCACATCTTCTGGTTCTACTCGCACCCCGCCGTCTACATCATGATGCTGCCCGGCTTCGGCATCGCCTCCGAGGTGATCTCCGTGATGGCGCGCAAGCCGATCTTCGGCTACCGCCTGATGGCCCTCTCGCTGATGGCGATCCTCTTCCTCGGCTTCTCGGTCTGGGCGCACCACATGTTCGTCTCGGGCATGGCCCCCTGGCTGCGCGTGCCGATGATGGTCACGACGCTCCTGATCGCGGTGCCGACCGGGATCAAGGTCTTCAGCTGGCTGGCCACGCTCTGGGAGGGGAAGCTCCACTTCACGACGCCGATGCTGTTCGCGCTCGGGTTCGTCTCGATGTTCGTGATCGGCGGCCTCTCGGGCATCTTCCTCGGCGCGCTGCCGATCGTGATCCACACCTCCGACACGTATTTCGTCGTCGCTCACATCCACTACGTACTGCTCGGCGGCTCGCTCTTCACGATCATGGCGGGCATCTACTACTGGTTCCCGAAGATGACCGGCCGGATGTACGACGAGCGGCTCGGCAAGCTCCACTTCTGGCTCACGTTCATCGGCTTCAACGCCACTTTCTTCCCCATGCACATCGTGGGCGTCCAGGGGATGCAGCGGCGGGTGGCCGACTACGCGCCCGAGTTCGCGAACTGGAACTTCTTCATCTCGGTCGCGTCGTTCGGGCTCGGGGCCTCGTTCATCATCTTCATCTGCAACATGATCGTGAGCTGGAGGACCGGGCCGCCGGCGCCCGGTAACCCGTGGCGCGCGCTCACGCTCGAGTGGCAGGTGAGCTCGCCGCCGCCGATCTTCAACTTCGACGAGATCCCGCAGGTCGTCGGCAACCCGTACGAGTACGGCGTGCCGGGAGCGCGCCACGCCGTGCTGAACGGAGACCGCGCGGTCGAGCGCGAAGAGGTCGAGGTGCCGGGGCGATGAGCTTGCTCACGTCTCTGGGACGTCGCTGGCGGTGCCGGGCCGGAGGGCACAGTACGGATCAGTACGGGCCCGGAGAGCACGGTGCCGCCAGGGCCGTCAGCCTGCCGCGGAGCCCGGCTCCGCCGGGCGGGAGCGGAAGGCGGCCAGGGGCGTGAGCCACGTCCTTGTGATCGCCAACGAGACGGTTGCGGGGCGCAGCTTGATCGAGGCGCTCGAGGGGCGCGCGCCCGACCTCGTCACCGTCATCTGCCCGGTCACGCAGCCGCGGGAGGGCTACGTCGTCTACGAGGACACGCGCCGGGCCGCCGCAGGCCGCCGCCTCGACCGCACGCTCACCGTCCTGCGCGGCGACGGGATCTCGGCCCACGGGATGGTGGTCGAGGCCGATCCGGTCGACGCCGCCCGGGACGCGCTGGCCCAGCTCGAGCCGCCGGCGACCGAGATCATCGTCTCGACGCACCCCGAGCAGCGCTCGGGCTGGCTGCGCAAGAAGGTGGTCGAGAAGATCCGGAAGGCCGCGGGCGACGTGCCGGTCGAGCACGTCGTCGTCGATCTCGCGGCCGAGCACGACCAGGCGAACGTGCTCGTGGTCGCGAACGAGACGGTCGTCGGGAGGGCGCTGCTCGACCGCATCCGCGAGCGCGCGCAGGCCTCTCCCGCGAGCTTCCTGCTCGTCTGCCCCCAGAGCGACCCGAGCCTGGCGCCGCACCCGGACGCCGAGCGGCGCCTGCGCCGCGCGCTCTCGCTCCTCCGCGGGCAGGGCATCGACGCCCACGGCCAGATCGCCCATCCGGACGCGTTCGCGGCCACGATGCACGCGGTCCGGGACGAGCGAATCGACGAGATCATCATCTCCACGTTCCCGGGCACGAAGACGAGCTCATGGCTCAAGGGCGACCTGGTCGAGCGCGTGCGCAAGGAGACCGGGCTGCCGGTCGAGCACATCGTCGTGGAGGCCGAGGCCGTCGGAGCGGCGGGATGAGCGCGCACGCCGAGGCTCACCACCACGGGCCCCCGATCGCCCACCAGAGCTCGCGCGTGAGCGCGTCTGTGCTCGGGATGTTCCTCTTCATCGCGTCCGAGGTGATGCTCTTCGGCTCCTTCTTCACGGCGTACTTCTTCGTGCGCGTCGTCAAGCAGGCACCCGAGTGGCCGCCGGCGGGCTTCCATCTGCCCACGTTCGTCGCCGGGGTCAACACGGCGATCCTCGTCACGTCGAGCTTCACCATGCACTGGGCGCTCCAGTCGATCAAGCGCGGCAGTCGCGCCGGGCTCCAGGCCGGCCTGGTCCTGACGCTCGCGATGGGCCTGACCTTCCTCCTGACGCAGATCATGGAGTACTCGCGGGTCGGCTTCGCGCCGCGGGACGGCGCCTTCGGCTCGGTCTTCTACGGCCTCACCGGCCTGCACGGCGCTCATGTCTTCGTCGGTCTGACGCTGCTCGCCTTCGCCACGATTCGCGCCTTCCGCGGCCACTTCACTCCCGAGCACCATCACGGCGTCGAGATCCCCGGAATCTACTGGCATTTCGTCGACGTAATGTGGATCGTCGTGTACGCCACTGTGTATTTGCTCTAGCGAGCAAATACACCAAGAAAGAGCTAGAAAAGGACAGTCTTGGTTCTTCGCTCCCCTTCTATCGGTTTCTCGCCGGAGGCGAGAAACTGATGCAGAACCCGGTCCGCAGCGAGGCCGAAGCGTTCCGGTTCGTGATGCTGCTCCTCGGCTACTTCGCGCTGATCGTGCTCGCCAAGGCCCTGTTCGGGAACGTGGCGGCCCTGATCGTGTTCGTCGCGCTGACGCTCGGTGCGCTCGCCTGGATCGTGCGCGGCCAGGCCGAGCGACCGGCGGCGTGGGCGCCGGTGCGGCGGGCCGCCGAGGACGAGAGGCGCATCCTCGTGATCGCGAACGAGACGGTCGGAGGCCAGACGCTGCAGGAGATGATCCGGCAGAAGAGCGAGGGCTACCAGGAGCAGGTGCTCGTCGTCGTGCCGGCGCTCAACTCCCCGCTCAAGCACTGGGCGTCCGACGAGGACGGGGCGCGTGCGGCTGCGGCCGAGCGGCTCAGGCGCAGCCTCGACCGGCTCCGAGCGCTCGGGATCGACGCGCAGGGAGAGGTCGGCGACAGCGAGCCGCTGCAGGCGATCGAGGACTTCCTGCACCTCTTCGGCGCCGACGAGATCATCATCTCGACGCATCCGGAGGGACGCTCGCACTGGCTCGAGAAGGGAATCGTGCGGGCTGCGCGCGAGCGTTTCGCGGTGCCGATCACGCACGTCGTGGTCGACCTCGAGGCGGAGCGCGAGGACGTTCGCTAGGTCGGGACGCGTCCGGTCCGGGCACGTCCGGGGTCTGACCCCAGACATGTCCGCTGCGGCTACTGACCCCAGACATGTCCGCTGCGGCTACTTGCCGGCCGACTTGGCGACGTACTCGGCCACCGCGCGGATCTGGGCTTCGTCCAGCTGGCCTTTGAAGGCCGGCATCGCGCCCTTGCCGTTCGTGATCCGCTCGACCGCCAGCTCGACGCCCGGCATGGCGTCGTCGAGGTTCGGGCCGACGGTGCCGCTCGTGCCGGCGTCGGCGAGCGTGTGGCAGGCGCCGCAGGTGCCGGCGAAGAGCGCCCTGGGGTCGATCGTCCCGCCGGCCGTGGTCTGGCCTCCGCCCTGGACGGGCAGCCCGGCGACCGCGGCGACGTAGGCGGCGACCGCGTCCGCGTCGTCGCCGGTGACGAGATCGGCGGGCATACCCGGGGCTTCCGTCGGCGGGTTCTCGACCGGATAGGCGATCTGGCCGCGGACGACGTCCCTGATCGTGCTCTCGGCCAGCCCCTGCCCCGGCCCGTCGCCGCGCAGGGTGCCGAAGGCATCGTCGAGATTCGGCCCGATGCGTCCC